>JASHTD010000613.1 GCA_030040725.1 Candidatus Sulfotelmatobacter sp.
GGGGAGGAGGCATAGCCGCGAAGCAGTTCGAGCAGAGAGTCGAACTCGAGGACGCGGGCGGAGGAGTGGGCGAGAGACATCGCCATTTATGGTACAGGAGAGCGGAAGTGAATTCTGCCTAGCGGTCAATGGTTCAAGTTGCTCACCCTTTTCGCCAAAGGACGCGGATCAGGATGGGGCAACCGGCGGAGAAGTTCAAATTCGAGCACGGGCGTGGTTGGATGGAATTACGACTGGGCAGCGGCCACTGCCTGTGCGGTCGGCGCCGCAGCCGGCAGATGAAGGACGAAAACGGCTCCGCCTGTGGGCTGGTTGTGGCAGGTAATCTGTCCCTGGTGGTCCTGCACGACGCCGTATGCAGCGCTGAGGCCGAGGCCGGTGCCTTTGCCGATGGGCTTGGTGGTGTAGAAGGGATCGAAAACACGGCCGGGTTCCTTGATGCCGGGGCCAGTATCAGAAAAGCGCACAACGATCTGGTCTTTTTCGCGCTGAGCGGTGACACGGAGCGTGCCGCCGCCGGCTTCTTCGAGGGCGTCGAGAGCATTTTCCACGATCTGAACGAAGGCCTGAAACAGCTGGTGGCCGTCTCCCCAGACCTGGGGAAGATCGGCTTCGATCGCGTTTTCGATGCGAATGTTCCGCTCGTGCACTTGCAATTCGCGCATTTGTACGCTGCGCTGCAGGAGCACGGAGAGATCGACCATTTTTTTCTCAGCTGAGCTTTGTTGCGCAAAGCTCAATAGGTTGGCGATGAGATCGCGGGTGCGCTGAGAGTGACCAACAATTTTGCGGACCAATGCATCCTGCTCGGAGGTGAGGCGCTCATGCGACCAGAGTTTCTCCGAGTAGTCCATGATGGCGGTGAGAGGCTGATCGATTTCCTGCGCCGCGCCGGCGACCAACTCTCCGAGAGAGGCCAGTTTTTCCCGCTGCACCAGGTGAGACTGCAGGCGTTGCTCATTTTCGAAACTGTTGCGGGAATGATTGAGCAAGCGAAGGAGGACGCGATCCTGCAGGTATTGGCGGGCAAAGAGAAAGACTCCCAGTGCAAGCATGGCGGCTAATACAGCGAACAGGCGGAAGTTGCGGGTGAGGAACGGAGATCGGTCCCACAGCAAAGTCCATAATCCGAGCACGGGCAAGGAAAGAATGGCGAGCGTTGCCATGCGCAAGACGACAGCACCCCACTTGTCAGTGTCCTGGACGGGCGCGGGTTCGGGATGCCACTGAGATGCGGTCATGGCGGTTGCGGCCAGCCAACAGACGGTGCCGATCAGAGGAACGTCGTAGATGCTGCCGGTGTAGTAATTCGCTGTGTCCATCGCTATGCTGAGGCCCTGGGAATCGAGAGCGTAGAGGGCGCTGGCGGCCATCAGGTTCAGATATATGAGTCTCCAGCCGGCGGTAGCGCCGCGGGCGGCAATACCCAGCACCAGGACCAGCGCACCAGTATCGACGAGATAGAGAACGGCGGAATTTCTCTCATAGAGCGCGGGATCCGGCGAGATATACTGCGGCGGGAAAACGACAAAGGCATAGAGAAACAGCCACCAAACCAGCAGGAGTAGGAATTCGAGAGTGCCGCCGCGAAATCTCGGTTCCTGCTCGGCACGGTGCGGACGAAGGCCCACGGCGGCAAGCATGGGAACGAGGTGAAGAAACAGAATGACATTCATGAACCATTCGCTGGGCACGGGAGCCCGGCGCAGAACCTCGTAGTAGTTCCAGGCGCCCGCATCGCAGGCCCAAAGAAAGCAGCCGGAACTCATCAAAAGCCAGAAGGTGCGATTGACGCCCTGCTGCGGCCAGGCATTGGCGAGCATGGCTGCACCGGCCACAAGCATGAGCACGAAGTAGCCGATATCGAAGGTAGCGGCCAACGCCGGACCACGAGGAACGGAGAGCGACACGACTCCGAACGCCAGCGTGATGCCGCCGGCCAGCAAAAACCAGCGATAGCGATGAAACGGACTCATCCGCTCTCATTCTAAAGAGGAAAAGCGGGGTTCCAGAATCGCTTTCGGGGAATTGGTGATTACTTTCGTCACATAGGGCTGTGATTTACAACACAAGGATTGGGCGTCCACAAACTGTTAAAATCAACAGGTTCCAGAGCAGTTTTTGGTCGAGTGGTAGTTTGGTCAGGTGGTGGCTGCGTCAGGGGTATCTATGGCCTTCCCAATCACGCGTCTTCGCCGACTTCGTCGCACGGACCAGCTTCGCAATATGGTCCGAGAGACTCGCCTTACACCGGACGCCTTTGTTTACCCGATGTTTGTTTGTCCGGGCAAAGGGGTGCGCAAGGAAGTCGGCTCCATGCCAGGAGTGTTTAATTTGTCGGTGGATGAGGCCGTGAAAGAAGCGGAAAACGTGCGGGCGCTGGGCGTGCCGGCAGTCATTCTATTTGGGCTTCCGCAAACGAAAGACGAGGTTGCGACCGGAGCCTGGGCGGACGATGGCATTGTGCAGCAAGCTGCGCGGGCGATGAAAAGGGAAGTTCCGCAGCTGGTTCTGATGGGGGATGTCTGTCTCTGCGAATACATGTCGCACGGACATTGCGGGATTGTGCGGAAGATGCCGATGCCCAAGTCGCTGGGCGCGGCGGCGATTACGGTGGCGAGCCCGAAGGAAAAGAAACGGGCGATCGAGAAAATGGCAGCGACGGTTGCGGCGCGGGCTGAGGAGCAGTTTGAAATCGACAACGACGCCAGCCTGGAGTTGCTGGCGCGGACTTCGGTATCGCTGGCACGCGCGGGGGTCGACATTATTGCGCCGTCAGACATGATGGATGGGCGGGTGGCGGCAATCAGGCGGGCTCTGGATGAGGCGAATTTCATCAACACGCCGATCCTTTCCTACGCGGCGAAGTTTGCCTCCGGATTTTACGGGCCGTTCCGGGAAGCGGCCGATTCAGCACCGCAATTCGGCGACCGGCGTTCTTACCAGATGGATGGAGCGAATCTGCGCGAAGCGATGCGGGAAATTGAACTGGATATCGAAGAAGGCGCTGACATGATCATGGTCAAGCCGGCGATGCCGTACCTGGATGTGATTGCGGCGGCGCGACTGCGCTTTGACCTGCCGCTGGCGGCGTACCAGGTCTCGGGCGAATACGCGATGATCGAGGCGGCGGCGCGGAATGGCTGGATCGAGCGCGATCGCGTGATGATGGAATCGCTGCAGAGCATTCGCCGCGCGGGGGCGAGCATGATCCTTACGTATTTTGCGAAAGACGCGGCGAAGCTGCTGGGGTGAACGGAATCATTCGCTCGTGGACATGAGGTTATTCCCGGAGGAATATCACGGGAACCCGCCAGTAGCCATCTCATAAATAACCAGGGAAGAAAACCTCAGGGGGCTAAAGCCCCCATCCGGAGCGGCCTTTGGCGCACCCTTCGGCAAGCTTTCGCTTGCTCAGGGCAGGCTCAAAAGCTGAAAGCCGTGCCCTTCAAAACCATTCCTTCCCAAACCATTCACGAGATGGCTTCCTGAGACAAGACAACTTCCGGCAGAAAATCGGAACGAGATTATTCGCCTTCTGTTCCGGTTGCCGATCTCTCACTCGATTCTGAGGAGAAGCGGTCGCGGACGCGGCCGCGGATATCCTGAACCTTTTCGCCGATCTTGCTGCGAATTTCATCGCCGCTGGCAGGCGCGAAGAGCATGGCGGTCGCGACGCCGACGCCGACTCCGGCGACGAAGGTGAGAACGTTGCGCAGGGTG
>JASHTD010000614.1 GCA_030040725.1 Candidatus Sulfotelmatobacter sp.
GGAATTTTCGTTTCGATTCTAGCATGTGGTTTCGTGCGCTCGCGCCCCTTGCGAGCGGCAGCGATGGCTAGTTAGGATCATTTCCACCCAATGTTGGTCAGAGGAACTCGATGAAGCGGCTTCTCGCTTGGACTCTGCTGATTGTTCTTATTCTGGCCCTCTGTGCCAAGGCGGGCAGTTTTCTCATCATCGATCAGCCCCGGCCCTCAGACGTGATCCTGGTCCTGGCAGGAGAGACGAATCGGCGGCTGCAGCGTGCATTGCAACTTCTTTCTCAGGGGTACGGACGCCACATTGTTCTCGATGTTCCCAATGCGACAATTTATGAATTCACGGAGATCCAATTGGCGCAGCAATACATTCGCGACCTGCCGCAGGGCGCATCGGTGAGCATCTGCGCCATTAAAGGATTGTCGACAAAGGCGGAGTCCAAAGATGCGGAGAACTGCCTGGCAAGTGAAAAAGCAAAGAGCGTGTTGATCGTCACGTCCGATTTTCACACGCGCCGGGCCCTCAGCGTTTTCCGGCGCGAGCTTCCTCAATACACATATTCTGTAGCCGCTGCCCGCGACGACGAACAATTCGGCGCGAACTGGTGGCAACATCGGCAGTGGGCCAAGACATTTGTAGATGAATGGCTGCGCCTGCTGTGGTGGAAGTGCGTGGATGAATGGCGATGATCAGTGGTGAGGAGATCGGCGGCGGCGCGACGAATCAGAAGTTAGTAGCCACCTCTTGCGTGGCTTCCTGCAGCGTCACACTATCATCCTCGGCTTCGTGGTGCATGTGGCGTCTGCGCCCCGGTTTCACAAAGTTTGGCGAAGCCGCAACCGTACAAAATACATAGAACAGCGCGGCGTTCGCGGGAATCTGCAGATTAAAGTCGACCGTACTGTGCACCAGAATTCCCGTCAATCCCAGCAGGCAAGCCAGGGCAACGGCCCCGTTCGTGTCGGAAGTCCAATTCCGCGCCTTCAGCATCGCCTTTCTGTAAGCGACGACGATAAATAAGACCATCGTTGCGAACCCGAATAACCCGGTCTCTGCGAGCAGTTGCAAGTAGTCGTTGTGTGCTTCGTTGACGAAAAAATTTGTGTAGAAGGTACGGAATTGCGGGTAGACAACCGGAAATGTTCCCAGCCCCCAACCGAGTACGGGTCTCTTCAAGAACATATGGAATGTGTCGCGGTCGATCTGCGCGCGTATCCCGCTGGCGATTTCGGTGTGCGCCGCGTCTAGGGTGCCGATGCGCTGGCTCAGGTTGCTGCCCCCAATCCAGATCAATAGTCCCGCCACGATGGAGGCAAATACTCCCAAGCCAATCGCGGTGCGCCATCCGCGCCTCTGCTGCGTCAGAACCACTGCCATAATCAGAAGCTCGGTAACGATCGCGAACATGCCGCCACGCGAACCAGAGAGGAAAACCGTGCCGACCATAACGGCGGCCGCAGTTGCCGCCAGATTGCGGGCTCGCGTGGAAGCCAGGCGGGTCAGCGAGAGCACCAATGGAATGGGAATCAGCATTTCCATCAGGCCGGCGTAATGGTTGTGATTTACATAGGGACCATAGATCCATCCGCCCATGCGCGGCTGCCTCAGCCAGTACAACCTGCCATTCGAAGAAATGCCTTGAAGCAGCGCAAAGCTGGCCAGCGCGGCGCTGTAAACCGAAAAGATCATCGCGAGCCGGCGCGCCTGCGAACCTCGGGTCAGGGTTTGCGAGGCAAGAAAGCACAGGGCGCCGTAACAAACATAAAGCAGCGCCGAAGAGACGGTGGCGTGGGTGTAAGCCGTGGCGCGAAAGATGAGTTGCGACGCGATGAGAAGACCGAACAGGGCCATTGGAAGGAACAACAAATTTCGCCTGATCCGGATTTCGCCTTCCATCACCTGTTTTCCGATCCAGAGGGCAAACAATGCTGCCGAGCCGGACTCCATCAGAAAGATCGACCACGGTTCAACCGCGCCGAATGCCAGCGGACCCGCCAGCAGCAAACCGAACGTGCCATAGAAGAGCACCTTGCCCACGGCTGCAGACTGGCGATGTTCTTTTTTGTGCAGGTCCATTGCTTTGATCTTCAGCATGCAGCTATCGATCTCTATCTTGGGGCACCGAGGCCTTTGGCTACCGGATTCTTGGCCACCAGGCGAAAGTCATCCACCCAGAGCTTGCCGCGAATCGGGCTGCCTTCCGGAATGCGCCGGACGTGCAACAGAAGAAGCCGGCAATCGTTTGGGGTGGTGAATTCACCGGTAGCGGATTTCCAGAATCCCGTTTCTCTTAACTCATCACTGTCATACAGCACGGCTTGACTATAAGCGTCCTGCATCGTGAAATGCGGACCGCCTGCGCCTTCGATCGCTCCATTTTTGTAGTAAGCAGAAAAGTCATAAGTGGTGGCGGGCTGAACGGCAATGTATTGGCGAATGCCCGCATCGGTTACGCCTGGGCCGTCAAAAGCAATCAGCAGCGAACGATGTCCCCCGTGAAAATCGCTGGGATCGAGAGTCAGAGTGACGCTCTGCAGTTTTTGATATTGCCAGTCGAATCCTCCATTGAGAACATCAAGATGGAAATCGCCATTGACGATCAGATTGTTCGTGCTTGGCAAGTAAGATGACAGCCCGAAGCGTGCCGCTGCTTGTTGCCAAACCAGTCTCGCCTCATCGACTTCCTTGTGATTGATCAAGAAATTGAAGTAGTTATAGAGATGACCCAGCGAAAACGTTTCCCGGCTGGAAACCAATGCTGTCCAAACTTTCTTGGTTGCTTCGACTTGTTCCTTTTCCATCAGAAAATCCAGAAAGGCGAGCAGGGCCGGGGTTTTGGCGGGAACCGCGTTTCGTAGAAGTTCATCGGCATCGGGCTTGATGCGCCAGCAATATCGAATGGCGAAATCCGCCAGCGAGGGATCATTTTCAAGAACCACGCGAAACTCGCGCAGTGCTTTTTCGTCATCGCCTTGCACGAGGTAGAAATTCGCCGCCTCCCAGGCAACGTCGGGTGTGGTCGGATCGGCTTCAACCGCGTGTTGTAGCGCCCAGCTTTGATTCGGAACGTCTCCCAGTACCTGATACGCCGAGGCCAGATCGAACCAGTATTGTGCAGAATGCGGATTGATCTGCACCGCGGCGCGAAAAGGGGAAATGGAGCGCTCCGGTTCTCGCGCAGCCATTGCAAAATACCGCCCAAGATGATCGCGGTACTCGGCATTACCTGGATCGAAGCGGACAGCTCTCTGCAGGCTTGCGAGATCAGCCCGGTCGGCGAACACTGAGGCGATAAAAATTCTGGCCGCAAGACCGATGTACAAGAGGATCAGGAATGCGCCGGCCGCAACGACAAACACTTTCCGGGGAGCGGAATTGAGTACGATCTCCATTCCTGATCAAAATCACGATTTCCACGCTTCGAGGTGCGGTCTCCCTAGGCGCTGCTCTGATTCGCCTCAGCGGTCGTTTCCCCATCATCGTCGCCACCCTCGTGAGTTTCATCCTCGCGATAGTAGCCGGCGTATTTGCCCTGGTACTCGTAGTAGTAGTGATAATCGGGCGAGTTCAGATCCACCGCATTGAGCAGCACTCCCGAAAGCTTCGCGTTCACCTGCATCAGAATGTCGCGGGAGCGGCGCAGCGCCTGTTTCGTGGTATGGCCTGAGCGAATAACCAGCACAATCGCATCCGCGCGGGGTGACAACACGACGGCATCGGTGACCGAGAGGGCCGGCGGAGTATCGATCACAATGTGATCGTACTTTCCGCGTAGTTCTTCCAATACGTCCCGCATATTTGTGGAAGCCAGCAACTCGGCCGGATTGGGCGGCGGCGTTCCTGCCGACAATACGGAGAGGTTCGGCAGAACCGAAGAGCTGGTGATCGCTTCTTCCAGCGTCGCGCTTCCAGTAAGAACATTGCTCAAACCGCTGCGCGGACCCATGCCGAGAATCTTGTGAATGCTTGGGCGGCGCAAGTCGGCGTCGACCAGCAAAACACGAATTCCTTTTTGTGCCAAAACCACTGCGCAGTTGATGCTGGTGGTGGTCTTGCCCTCTTGTGGTAGCGCACTGGTGATCATGATCATCTTCGGGGGCGCGCCTAGATTTGAAAGCAATAACGAGGTACGCAAAGCACGATAAGACTCTGCCATCTGCGACTGCGGCCTGACCTGGGTAATCAGTTCAACCGCTTCCTTGGAACTGGCGATCACCAGGCGTTTCGAGTTCGCGCCTTCGCGCGCGGTTCTCGATCCCAGCGGAATCATTCCCAGGGGCGCCAGGCCGGAAATCATTTGCGCCTGCTCAGTAGTTCGCACCGTGTTGTCCAATCCTTCGAGAAGAAAAGCGAGGCCGACGCCCGAGGTCAACCCCAGCATGAGCCCAAACGCGAGATTGCGTGGAACATTCGGTTCCACCGGCGTGGTGGGCACGCGGGCCACTTCCACGATGCGGAAGTTATTCGACTTCAGCCCCGCGGAAACTCCGGCCTCTTTCATTTTTTCCATCAGGCCTTCATAAAGCTGCCGGTTGCTGTCGAGGTCCCGCTTCAAGAGGCTGTACTGGATCGAGCTTTCGTTAAGGTTGTTGGCTTCCTGCTTTTGCTTCTCGAGAGCGTCATGCAGCATATTTTCGCGCTGCAACGCCGCCATGTATTGCCCGCGAATCTTCGCTGCCACTTTCCGGGACTCGGTCAGAATCTGCACGTCCACTTCTTTCAACTGATTATTCAGTTGCACGGTTTTCGGATAGGCCGGCCCAAACTGTGTGCTTAGTTGCGCTGCCTGAATCTTCAAATCAGCGTCCTTCGCCCGGAGATTTTCGAGAAGTGAGCCGGATTGTCCTCCAGATTCTCCGGCATCGATGGCGCTGGCGGCAGAGGCAATGGCGTCGGGATTTCCCGCCTCCACTAACCGGTAGACAGATTCCTTGTCGATGCGCTCCGATTCCGCAGTAGTCAGTTCCTTGTTGAGTTCGTCCAGTTTTTCGGTCGTGATGTTCTGTTTCTCATCGATGCCAAGAATTTCATGCTCTTTCTGGTAACGCACCAACTTCTCCTGCGAGGTTTCTACCTTCATCTGCAAGTCGACCAGTTGTTTTGAAAGCCAGTCCGAGGCTTGCATGGTGGAGTCGAAGCGGGATTTAAAGTTGTTCTCCGTGTAAGTGTTCATCAAGGTGTTGACCACAGTGGCGGTCAGTTCCTTGTTCGGGCTGCGGAAGCTCACCTTGATGATGTGCGTATTCGGAGCGAGCGTGACTTTCAGATTGCCACGAAAAGCGGCCAGTAGAGCCGAAGTTCGTGCGGAATCCGGCTGCAACGGATCGGGCGCAAGATCGAGCGACGAAGCCGGTGCCGACGCCTTTCCTCCAAACTCGGGGCGGCGATCGAGAGCCAGTTCTTTCGCCACCTGCAGGGCGAGCAGATCGCTCTGCAGAATCATCACTTCCGTATCGAGTTCGGTGGGGTCGTAGTAATCCACATTGAAGGTCGGAGAATTGTTGAAGTTCACCAAGCCAGAGTCCGGTTTATTAATTTCAATGCTCCCGGTGGCCTCGTATACTGGCCTCATTTTCAGACTGGCGAGTGCGACGATCGAGAAGATGGCGATCAGGCAGGCCAGGATCGTCCACTTGCGTTTCATCAAAACCCGGACGTATTCGCCCAGCGTCGACTCGTGAGATAGAAGTTCAGGATAGATCTGCGCGCCGGTCGAACTGGCGGTATAAGCGTTCACAGGGTGCAATTCGCGAACGTTTGGATTACTTACCTGCACCAGCGGTCCAGAATCCATACGGCTCTCCTGAAGCGATCAAGGGGTCGCAATTGTCGCGCATTGCCTGAAAACCGCACACGATAATACTGCGGCGAAATCGAATGCCAGCTCATCGCCCCCAATTTTTCCCAAGCTTTTTTATGGACGGTTTCGCGAAAAATTCTAGCATCGCGTTCAGAGGAAGCTTTGAGAAATCAAAGGGGTGGTTCTCTTTCAGTCACTAGGCATGTCCCATCGCCTTAGAAAAATTCCGCTATACTGCGAAGAAATTTATTGCAGCCGGAAAGCGAATTGATTTATCGCAGTTGCGCGCTTCGCCGAAACACATGGCGGTCAAGATGGCGCTCTGTGTTCGCTTGGGCAGGGCGCAGCCCGTTCTTTTTGCGCCAGCGCGGCGTGGGCGCTAGCTGGTCGTATGGAGGGCAACCACGCATGAACATCAGCGCCGAGGGAACTCGATGAATTGGTCGGAGCAAGTGGTGCTGGTAACCGGCGGGACCGGCTCGTTCGGTAAAAAATTCGTCGAAATCATGCTGCGGGAGCACCACCCGAACAAGCTGATCATATTCAGCCGCGACGAACTCAAGCAGCATGACATGCGCGCTTCCGGATTCGACGACTCCTCGCTGCGCTACTTCATTGGCGACGTGCGCGATCCTGTACGTTTGCAGCGCGCTCTAGCCGGCGTCACGGTGGTGGTGCATGCGGCCGCCTTAAAGCAGGTTCCCGCGTGCGAATACAACCCTTTCGAAGCGATTCAGACCAACATCATGGGAGGCCGCAATGTGATCGATGCCGCCATCGATCAGAAGGTGCAGCGCATCCTCGCGCTCAGCACCGACAAGGCGGTGAATCCGATTAATCTCTACGGCGCGACCAAGCTGTGCGCTGAGAAAATGTTTGTGCAGGCGAACGCCTACGCCGGCGCCCAGGAGACCCGCTTCAGTTGCGCGCGCTACGGGAACGTCGTGGGCAGCCGCGGCAGCGTGATTCCTGTTTTTCTCGAGCAGCGAAAGCGTGGCCGCATTACCCTCACCGATTCGCGTATGACCCGCTTCTGGCTCACGCTGGAGCACGGCGTGCGTTTTGTGATTCGCGCGCTCGAGTGCATGCACGGTGGCGAAATCTTTGTCCCAAAAATTCCCAGCATGCGCCTGATCGACCTCGCCGAAGCCGTTGCTCCCGGCTGCATCATCGACTACATTGGAATTCGCCCCGGCGAAAAGCTGCACGAGGTGCTTCTTTCCGAAGACGAAACTCGCAATGCGGTTGAGGTCGACGAAATGTTCGTCATCAAGCCCTCGCACCCGTGGTGGCAAAAAGGGAATTGGGTACACGCCCGCGAACTGCCGCCGGACTTCCGCTACTCGAGCGACAGCAACGAGCAATGGCTGAGCCAGGAAGAGTTGCAGGAGTTAATTGAGCCGGGAGCCTCGGTGCAGGCTCGTGTGACGGCCTGAACGGTCCACCGGCGTTTTGAGATCAAATGCATCAGGCAACTCTCACCGACGAAGCGCTCGCCATCAAGGGAGGCGCTCCTGTTCGCGAGACGCTGCTTCCTTATGGCCGCCAATCGATCGATGAAGATGATATCCAGTGCGTGGTTGGTGTGCTGCGCTCCGATTGGCTGACCACGGGACCGAATGTGGCCGAGTTCGAAGAAGCTTTTGCCGCATATGTTGGCGCGAAGTATGCCGTCAGCTTTGCTTCCGGAACGGCAGCCTTGCATGGCGCTGCTTTCGCCTCAGGCCTCGGCCCAGGCGACGAGGCCATCACATCGCCGATGACGTTTGCTGCCACGGCAAATTGTGTGCTCTATCAAGGTGCGACGCCGGTTTTCGCCGACGTCAGCACCGACACGCTCAATCTAGATCCACAAAAAACAGCAGCGCGAATTACGCCACGCACGCGTGCGCTTTTGCCCGTGGACTACGCCGGGCATCCGGCGGAGATCAACGCATTTCTCGAAATCGCCGATCGGCACGGATTGATTGTCATTGAAGATGCCTGCCATGCGCTCGGCGCTCACTATTTGCAGCGTCGCACTGGCAGCGTCGCCCACATGACAGTTTTCAGTTTTCATCCGGTGAAGCACCTCACTACCGGAGAAGGTGGCATGGTCACGACAGATCGGTCCGATTTTGCCGAGACGCTTCGCCGCTTTCGCAATCATGGAATTTCCAGCGACGCGCGGCAGCGCCAGTCGCAGGGCCAATGGCATTACGAGATGGTGCTGCTCGGCTTCAATTACCGCCTCACAGACATCGCATGCGCACTCGGTCTCTCGCAGTTGAGAAAATTGGAAGTCAATCTTTTGCGTCGAGGTGAGATCGCCTCGCGCTACGCATCCGCATTCCGAGACCTCGCCGCAATCACTCTTCCAGTGACTCGAGAAGATATGACGCACGCCTGGCATCTCTATCCGATTCAGCTGAACCTCGAAAAACTCAGCGCAACTCGCGCCGAGGTTTTTCGCGCCCTGCGAGCGGAGAATATCGGCGTAAACGTTCATTACATTCCGGTGCATTTGCACCCTTACTATCGCGATCGCTTCGGAGATCGCGCTGGCGAATTCCCCGTGGCGGAGAATGCCCACGAGCGGCTGATCAGCCTTCCCATGTTTCACGGCATGAGCGATCAGGATGTGGAAGACGTGATCAAAGCGGTGCGGAAAGTCACCAGCCATTTTCTCGCCTGATGAAATCTGCCCATTCCCATCTGCCGCGCAGCGTGTCACATGACCGGTGACAGGAATGTGGTCGCAATCATCCAGGCGCGCATGGGATCTACACGCCTACCTGGTAAGGTGCTTGCAGAGATCAAGGGTTCACCGATGCTTTGGCACGTTGTCAGTCGCGTGCGAGCGGCGAGGACTTTGAAGCAGGTCGTT
This sequence comes from Candidatus Sulfotelmatobacter sp., assembly GCA_030040725.1. Lineage (GTDB taxonomy): Bacteria > Acidobacteriota > Terriglobia > Terriglobales > Acidobacteriaceae > Sulfotelmatobacter. The sequence goes on from JASHTD010000614.1 coordinate 8,658, forward strand.
ATTGCGACAACGACTGAGCGGGCGGATGACGCGATCGCAGGCTTTTGCCGCGAGCAAGGCTTCTTTTGTTTCCGGGGCAGTGAGAATGACGTCCTTGATCGCTACTACCAGGCAGCGCGAGAATATCGTGCCGACATCGTAGTTCGAATCACCTCGGATTGCCCGCTGATCGATCCCAAGATTATCGACCGAACGGTCCAGGCGTTTCTCGATGAGCGCCCCGACTACGCCTCGAATTCTCTTGCCTGCGGTTTTCCCCAGGGGCTTGACACCGAAGTGATGACTTTTCCCGCCCTCGAGGCGGCGTGGCTTGAAGCTGACCAGAGGTATCAGCGTGCTCACGTCACGGCCTTTCTTTATGAAAATCCCAAGCGATTCAAAATTCTGCCGGTAGCCGCGGACAAAGACTACAGCACGCATCGTTGGACCGTCGATACGCTGGAAGATTTGGAGTTCGTCCGCGCCGTCTACTCTCGTTTCAAGAACCGGACCTTTCTGTTCCAAGACATTCTCGATTTACTCAATCGCGAACCGGCCCTTTCGGACATCAATCGATCAATCATGCAGAAGGTATTGCAAGAAGGTTAAGCGCCCGATCAGTTTATGAAAGTGCTGCTCATTCATCCCGAGGATAATTCGGACTCAGGTTCATGGAGAGATCTGCATTGGGATTGGGTTATCGACCTTGGGCTAAGCGGCAAGAATAGTTATACGCACTGGAACCGGCATTTCGGTTGTCCGGTAAATGGTCTCACTTCTCTCCGTCGCGGCATGAACGAGACTGGCCGTGTGCGTGACTTGTTCGCCGCGGGCCGCGGACGCCTAGTTGACAGTTACGGCCTCGACTGGTGGGAGATTTTATCGATCTGCCTGACCGACCAGTTGGAGACTGTGATCCCGCTGCAGCGTTTAGCCGAGACAGTGTCCGGCGATGAAGTTTACGTCTCACGCCCAGGTTTTCATGCCACGGTTTTGCAAAATCTGCTCCGTGGGCGATTGCATACCTTTCCGTCGCGTCACGGCAATCGCAAATCGGGCATCATGCACTACATTCGCGTGGCCCGCAAACTCTCTGTTTCACAGATTGCTGATGTCGTCTGCGACAAATACGATCCCGGATACCGGCTTCGCGCCCATGTTTCGCGCAGTCGCCGAGCGTCAGAAGTTCCCGTTGTTCTGATTCCTACGGCGTATGTGAACGTCTCGCGCACGGGAATCGCCTACGCCGGTACCGTGCCGCAGCAGAATTTTCTGCTGGTTGCAACCCGCAGAAGCGGCTGGATGAAAAATCTTCCGTCCAACGTAGCTGCCGCGTGGCTTTCTTCCTACGCAGTTGTCCGCGATCGCAGTGCCGAAGCCGCGGACATCGCAATTCGCTGGCGCGCATTGTTGAGAGATCTCATCGAGCTGAAGGAATTCAAGATGCTCAGCGACCTCGGTTGCTTCGCACGTTTCTCAAAAGATTTACTTCATGGCCTTGAAGTTCGCGATGCCTGGCTAAATGTCTTCGATCACGAACGGGTGCAGTCTGTTCTCTGCGCGGATGATTCGAATCCCTACACGCGCATCCCCATGCTCCTGGCACGTGAACGTAGATTGCCCAGCGTCGCTTGCCATCATGGCGCGCTCGACGGCTACTACGCATTGAAGTGCACGTATGGCGACGTGATTTTGGCAAAGGGCAAAATGGAGCAGGACTATCTCGTGCAGCGTTGCCGCGTGCCCGCCGATAAAGTTGAAATTGGCGCTCCCTCGCCGGTTGAGTTGAGCGTGCGAAAGCAGTGGAGTCGAGACGCTTTGCGTTCACAAATCCTTTTCGTTTCGGAGGGTTATGAAGTTGGTAATGCCAGGGCGAGAGAATTCTATCGCGATGTTTTGCCTCCGCTGGCGGACCTGGCGCTCTCGACCGGGCGCCAGTTGATCGTAAAATTGCATCCATCGGAAAGCAGAAGTGAACGGATGAGCATGGTGGCTCGAGTCCTTTCTTCGCAGCAGATGGCTGTCACGCAAGTTGTCACCGGTCCACTCACCGACGCTTTGCTGGATGCGGCCTGGTTTGCAGTCACCGTTTTTTCGACTGTTGCTACAGAATGCGCGATGCGCGGCATTCCGTGCTTTCTGTGCAAGTGGCTGGAGTATTCGTTTTACGGATACATCGATCAGTTCGTTCGCTTCGGCGCGGGAATTGGCCTAAACGATCCGAGCGAAATTTCGAAAATTCCGCAACGCTTGGAAGAATATGAAGCCGATCCCGGCGTCTCTACGAATCTCTGGCAACCTGTCGAAGCGGAACGGCTCAACGATCTGTTGAGTTCTTTTTCGAGGGTCTTCAACAAAGCGTCGGCATAAGATGAGATGGTTCGGCGATGCCGACACTCTGCCCACGACCCATCACTCATGGCGAAGCAATCTAAAATGTTGATTCGAGCCGACGCCAGCGTCGCGATCGGAACGGGCCACCTGATGCGGTGCCTGGCACTGGCGCAGGCGTGGCAAGATGCCGGCGGAGAAGTCACTCTCGCTGCGGCTGAACTGCCCGATTCGCTCTGCGCCCGGTTCGAGGAAAACAAGATTTCGGTGCGGCGCGTCGGGGCTGCTCCGGGAAGTCCTGAGGACGCCAGTTGCTTACTGGCCTACATTTCGCAGCTCGAACCGGAGTGGGTCGTCATCGACGGCGACCGCTTCAACTGTAATTATCTGCAATCGATTCACGCTTCAGGCTCATGCGTGCTGCTGATCGATGATTATGCCGATCGGCCCTCCTTTTCTGCAGACATTATCCTGAACCCGAATTTTGCGGCAAATCCCGAGAGATATCACAGCCGCGGGTTTCGAGCCACTGTGCTTACAGGCCCGCGCTACGCATTGCTCCGGCGAGAGTTTCAACACCTATTGCATCGACAGGTGCGGGAGCGCGGCAACAAGGTTCTAGTTACTTTGGGCGGGAGCGACCCTGAAGACCTGACTTCGCAGATCGCCGGAACTCTCGCTTCTTGTTCTGATCTGGAAGTTACCGTAGTTGCCGGCAGCGCCTACGCGAATAAAAATCGTTTGATCGCTCAAGCAGGTTCCCAGACCAAACTGATTTTCGATTCGCACAACATGAAGGAGTTGATGCAGCAAGCCGAGATTGCCATCACCGTCGCCGGAGGCACTCTCTGGGAGTTGCTGAGCTTGGGTTGCGCAGTGTTGAGTTACGCGCGCACCGCCGGGGGCGCCTATCTTGTCACCTGTTTGGCACGGCAAGGCATGATAGTCGATATGGGTGAGGTCTCTCGTTTCGATGCCGGCAAAATTGTTCCCGCGGTACGAGGGATCGCAGATTCAACCTCCACGCGGCAACGCATGGCTCCGCAAGGTCAGGCGCTGGTGGATGGTCTGGGAGCAACGCGTGTCGTGGAGATGCTTGGGCAATTGAGCGGGGCTTGAGTTAGCATGCCCTTCGCCTCGCGGAATTCGCACGTTGCAGTTCCGTGAGGCGAAAGTGCCAGCCCAAATGGAGCGCGCTTTGAAAATTGCGATTGCGCAGCCAACCTATTTGCCATGGCTTGGCTATTTCGACCTGCTCGATCAGGTTGATCGCTTTGTGCTGCTCGATAGCGTTCAGTTCGAGCGGCAATCGTGGCAGCAACGAAACCGGATCAAAACTCCGCAAGGTCTCGCATGGCTCACCGTACCAGTCGTCTTTCGTGGAAGGCTGAGCCAGACAATTGCCGACGTGAATATTCGCGTGCCGGAATTCTGGCACGACCACCTGCGCGCCATCGAACTGAACTACCGCCGTGCCCCATTCTTCGAACGCTACTTTGATAAATTGCGCCAGAGAATTGAGATGTCGGCAGGAACCCTGAGCCTGCCTTGTCTCACGATTTCTCTGCTGCGTTGGTTTGCTGAAGTCTTGGGAATAACAACGCGCATGGTCCGCTCGTCAGAGCTCGCGGTGCGCGGCAAGCGTACGGAACTTCTCGCCGAGATATGTGCCGCGTTGGGAGCATCAGCATATCTTTCGCCCTTGGGAGCATCGGAATACCTTCTTGACGAACTGACGATACTCACCGGCCGCGGGATCGAGGTCGCCTTTCACAGTTATGTGCATCCGGTTTACCGACAAATGTTTCCTCCGTTCGAGCCGTACGTGTGTATTCTCGATCTTCTGTTCAATGAAGGGGAAAACGCGCTAGAAATCATTCGCTCAGGCCGCCGGCAGCCATTGCTTCCGGATGAAGTCGCTTCGCAGATTTACCAGAAAGTGATTTGATGACCGCCCGCTTTCAAATCGGTTCGCGAGAGGTTCGACCTGGTGCGCCGGTTTACGTGATTGCCGAACTTTCCGCCAACCACAATCAGGACTTCGAGAAAGCAATACAAACCATTCGCGCAGCGAAAGACGCCGGCGCGGACGCCGTCAAGCTGCAAACTTACACCCCCGACACGATCACTCTGGCCAGTGATCGCGAGGAATTCCGGATCAACGCGGGTACGCTCTGGGATGGCCGGACCCTCCACGACCTTTATAAAGAAGCGTTCATGCCTTGGGAGTGGCAGCCGAAATTAAAGAACTCGGCAGAAGATCTCGGCCTCGATCTTTTTTCCAGTGCTTTCGATCCGACTGCTGTCGACTTTCTCGAACGAATGAACGTACCAGCACACAAAGTAGCGTCGTTCGAGTTGGTCGACATTGGCTTGATTCAGAAAATGGCGCACACCGGCAAGCCGCTGATCCTGTCGACCGGCATGGCGACAGTGGAAGAGATTGAGGAGGCCGTGCAAGTCGCTCGCCAGGCCGGCGCGGATCAAATTGCCTTGCTGAAATGCACCAGCGCGTATCCAGCTCCGCCGGAAGACATGAACCTGCGGACAATTCCTGAAATGATGCAGCGTTTTGGTTTGCCGGTCGGATTGTCCGATCACACCATGGGAATTGCAGCGTCCGTCGCCGCAGTCGCACTGGGTGCATGCATCATCGAAAAACACCTGACGCTGTCTCGCTCGCTTCCCGGTCCCGATAGCGCGTTTTCGCTGGAGCCGCATGAGTTCAAGAGCATGGTTGAAGCTGTGCGCACAGTGGAAAAGGCCTTAGGAACGGTAGATTTCAGTGCCCACGGCAAACAGGAATCCAGCAAAGCCTTTCGCCGATCTTTGTTTGCGGTTGAGGATATTTCGGAGGGCGCACAATTTACCGCAAGCAACGTTCGCTCAATTCGACCAGGCTACGGATTGCATCCGCGATATTTGCCGGTTCTGTTAGGTAAGCGTGCTGCCAGAGATATTAAGAAAGGCACACCGCTAGACTGGAAACTCGTCGCCGAAGGAGGGTCCCTCACCAGCATAGCCGACCGCACCAAGATGGAGGAACCCCGCACGATACGCCTTCCCTCCGCAAAAATTGTTTAGACTGAGCTCCAAACGCAATGACCAATCTTGACCATCATCCCATCAGGGTGTTCACACCTTCGTATGCGGATGCCGAGAACAGCAACGCGCAGAATCTGACGGTGAAGGAAATCGTTGCCCGCCTTCCCGAAGAATTCCATGTGACCATGCTGTGTGAGGGCGATCCCGATCCGCGCCTTCACGCGCGGCGCCATACGCGGTTTTTCAGGTGGTCGGCTCACGGCAACACTCTTCGCCTGCTTCCGCACTGTCTTCTTCCTCCGCCGGATATCTATTTTTTCCCGCGCACCGGTCCGCTGGATCGCGTGTTCTTCGATCTGAAAAAGCGGCTCAGACTCAAGACAGCACTGATCAGCTACATTGTGACCGTCATGAACGAAACGACAGCGACAGGAATGATCGCGCGTTCGGTCCACGAAGGCGATGTGGTTTTTGGAAATTCCAGGCGGGTATCTGATTCAATTCGGCAGGTATTGGGAGTCGGCGCTGGCGTGATCTACGACGGGGTAGACCGCCGATTCTATTTTCCTTTGCTGAAAAAAACAGAAAACAAAATTCCGATCGTCTTGTACGCAGGTTCATTCCAACCCGACAAGCGAGCGGAGTTCGTGATTCACGAAGCTGCGCGATTGCCGCACATTAATTTTCGCCTAGCGGGGAAGGGTGAGACGGAAAAACATTGCCGCCATCTCGCGCGGCAATCCGGCTGCTCCAATGTTGCTTTTCTCGGCCATTTATCTTTCCAGCGGTTGGGGGAAGAGATGCGGAACGCTGACGTTTTTTTCTTTCCCAGCATTGTGGAAGGTAATCCCCAGGTTCTGCTGCAGGCGAGCGCTTGTGGACTGCCCTGCGCCGCGATGAATTTCTATCACACCGACTATGTTGTCCACGAGAAAACCGGCTTTCTTGCAGGCTCGGACGCCGAGCTATCTGCATGCTTAAATCGGCTGCTCGCCGATGCTGACCTGCGAAGGTCGTTTGGGGCCGCGGCGGCCGATCGGGTATTGCAATTCAATTGGGATGACATTGCCCGGCAATGGGCGGATGTGTTTCGCCATGCAGTGGAAAAACGCCGTGTTTGCATGGGAAGCAGGCATCTTAGGCAAGAAGCATCGTGACTGGGAAAACAGAAAAAACTTATTGTCCTAATAGAGGGATCAGATCGAGTAAGCGGCAGGTCCGATCTACATGTGAGTAGTTCGCAGGCAGTTGTTCTGAGCGGAGGGACGGAGTAGCTGAAATGGCGTTGGCTTCCACTCCTAGTTACGCAACGGTCCAGGCGGAAGCTTATTGCTCGGCACCGAAATTGGTGATCATTACCGAGATCATCGCCCCGTACCGTATCCCTGTTTTCAATGCGCTGGCAAAGCGAAAAGAATTAGATCTGCATGTAATCTTCCTCGCAGAAACTGATCCTACCTGGCGCCAGTGGCGGGTGTACAAAGAGGAGATTGAGTTCCGCTACGATGTGCTTCCTTCCTGGAGGCGGCGAATCGGTAAGTACCACGTTTTGCTCAATCGCGGCATAATGAAAACCCTCAATCGAATCAGTCCGGATTTTCTCCTGTGTGGTGGATACAACTATCTTGCCTCCTGGCAGGCTGTTCTTTGGGCGAGGTTGAGGCGCGTGCCCGCGCTGCTTTGGTCGGAGAGCACGGCTCAAGACCAACGTCGCCGAGTTGCGTCGATCGAATTCCTCAAGAGCCGGTTCTTGCGTCTCTGTGATGATTTTGTAGTTCCTGGAACAGCATCGGCGCAGTACTTGACAGATCTCGGTATTGGAGATGACCAAATCTTCCGCGCACCCAATGCGGTCGATATCGATTTGTTCTGGAGTTTGACCCAGAACCCGGATCAACAGCTTCGATTGCGCGCCGCGCTGGATCTGCCTCCACGATATTTCTTATATGTGGGCCGGCTCGTCAAAGAAAAAGGCCTTTTCGATCTGCTTCGCGCCTACGCGCGCCTCGACGCCCACCTGCGTAGTGAAGTCGGTCTGGTATTTGCGGGTAACGGCATGGATCAAGTCGAATTGATGGAAGAGGCATCCCGCATCAGGCCTGGCGCAATTCGGTTCGTCGGCTTCGTGCATCGAGAGGAATTGCCGACCTTGTATGCGCTCGCCGACTCGGTGGTTTTGCCTACTCATAGCGACACCTGGGGGCTCGTCGTAAATGAAGCGATGTCGTGTGGGAGGCCAGTGGTTGTTACCAGCGTTGCAGGCTGCGCTTCAGATCTAGTGAAAGACGGATGGAACGGATGCGTGGTTGCCCCAGCCGACATTTCCCAGCTGTCGGCTGCAATGGCTCGCCTGGGGGGCGATTCGGAACTGCGAAGGCAAATGGGCATCAGGAGCCGGCAAATGATTCAGGCCTTTTCGCCCAGTGCCTGGGCCAATGGGATAGCAAATGCCATGAGCGTTGTGCGCCGGAGGGCTGCGTGACCCGGCGAGCTCAACTGATTCTTCTGCTCACGGTACCAGTCGTTTTCGGATTGCTGCTTGCCTCTGTGCAACATATGCCCGGCTTATTTGCCAACACGACCATTCTTGGTGGAATTCTGGCCCTGGAAATCGCCGTCATCGGTCTCGCCCATTTTGAATCGCTATTCTTTTCGCTCTTGATGGGCAGCTTTCTTTGGGCTGGAACATTTCTTCCGTTCTATACTGCCGCTAACTCGCTGCGCTGGCTGTTTTTGGGAGTGGGCGCATTAGGCGGGTTCATTGTCTGGACGAGGAACCCACATTCTCCGCGCTTCTCGGCTTTTCATCTCGTAGGGCTGTTTTGTGTCGCCTCGGCTCTCGTATCCGCCGCGGTATCGGATATTCCCAGGACCGCCCTGCTTAAAGCGTCCAGTTTATTTCTTTTATTCCTCTACGGCTCGGCCGGTGCTCGTTTGGCGGTTGCCGGAAGAGAAAAGCAATTTATCGCCGGTCTTGTGCTGACGTGCGAATGGGGCGTCTATCTTGCGGCAGTGTGTTACCTCGTGCTGGATTTTGAAGTTTTCGGCAATCCGAACGCGCTCGGCGCCGCCATCGGGATTGTGGTGGTTCCGGTCATGGTCTGGGCCGCATCGATCGCGGAAACGCCTGCCTTGCGCCGACGCCGCCTGTTTGCGTTGGCCCTCTGCGGATGTTTATTGTACTTGTCGAACTCGCGCGCATCTATTCTGGGGGCGACTGTCGCACTTGTTGTGTTTACAATTGCAGCGCGTTACCAGCGGCTGCTGTTCCAGTGCGTTTTCGTTTCTCTGTTTTTTCTTACGGCTATGGCGGTGGTGAGTCCGTCCCGTCTGAACGATGTGGTTTCTTCCTTTACCGGCAGAATGCTCTACAAAGATCCGACCGCGGCCCACGAGATTCTCGAGTCGCGCCTTTCACCCTGGGAAGAAACTCTTTCGGTTATTCGACAGCACCCGTGGTTTGGCAGCGGCTTCGGTACCAGTGAATTAGGCGCCGTTCGACCCAACTCAGCGCCTTCTTCGGTTTACACAAATCCTGAATGGAATCGGGAGCACGGAAGCAGCTATCTGGCCCTCGCGGAGTATCTGGGATTAGTCGGAGTTTTGCCTTTCCTAGCTCTGCTTCTGATGTTGTTTCACAGGTTGATTCGCGCCTTTTGGCAGTTGCGGGCAACCGGCGGACTCTCTCATCTGTATGTTCCTCTCGCCTTGGTGGTGGTTGCCGGCCTTGTGCATGCAGGCTTTGAGGACTGGCTGTTCGCGGTAGGTTCCTATCTTTGTGTATTTTTCTGGGTCTGCGCGTTTCTGTTAATCGATCTGGTTCCAGCCGCCAAGCAGGCGAAGGCCGCGGTTATGCCGCGATCAACCGGATACCCACTGCCCGCACAGGTATCTCATTCGCTACGTTGATCGGAGATTTCAAACGTCACGCCGGTAGTATACTGCCCGCAGAAATCGACCAAAAGTCAGCGCAGTTCACGATCGAGGTCCTCGGTGTCTGCGCCCAAAGGTTCCGATGAGCGATCAACTGCCGTCTCGGCTGCCAAATCACGAGCGGATCCAGATTCTGGAGTGCACGCTGCGCGATGGAAGCTACGCGGTCGATTTCAAGTTCACGGAAAACGATACCGCCGTTCTGGCGGGAGTGTTGGGCAAACTCGGATTCCGTTGGATTGAAGTCGGTCACGGCGTCGGCTTGGGCGCAGCCAGAGCCGGCAAAGGCGCAACCCTCTCCAGCGATGAGCGCTATATCGAGGTTGCGAAGCGTGCCGCGCCCGATGCGCAAATCGGTTGTTTCTTTATTCCGGGCATTGGAACCGCCGATGAACTCAAGTCGGCGCGCGATGCCGGTCTCGATTTTGTCCGTATTGGCTATAACGCCACGGAGATTGAAGAGGCCTATCCTTACCTGACGCATGCAAGGAAAGTAGGTCTGAAGCCGTTCTTGAATTTCATGAAGACCTACGCCATCCCGGCCGACGCGTTTGCTCAAAAAGCAAAAGAAGGTGCGGCTGCGGGAGCGGATGCGATTTACTGCGTGGACTCGGCCGGCTGCATGTTTCCCGAAGACGTGCGCCGGTATATCAGTGCCGCCCGCGCTCGATGCGACTGCAGTCTCGGTTTTCACGGACACAGCAATCTGCAGTTCGCAGTGGCCAATAGCGTGGAAGCAGTTCGCTGCGGCGCGACCTTCATCGATACCACCCTCTATGGTTTAGGACGAAGCGCCGGCAATGTTCCCACCGAAATTGCGGTCGCCGTCTTCAAGAATCTTGGCCTCGAAACCGGCATCGATCTCTTCGAAGTGATGGACGCCGCCGAGGAATTTATCGGTCCGCTGATGTCGCAAGTGCAACTCTACGACATGATGTCGGTGGCTATGGGATGCAGCCAGTTTCACTCTGCATTTCTGCCGAAAGTTGCCGCCGCTGCTCGCAACTACGGAGTCGAATTGCGCCGGCTCGTAGTTGCAATGGGGAAGCTTGATCCGGTCGATCTCGACGAAAGCACTCTCAATCGCGTCGCCCGCAGTCTACCCAAAGCAAGCGGCCGAAAATCCCGCGAGACCCTCGCCGCGTTTGCGGTTCCCGGAATTTCGGCGCACAGCATCAGCAGTTCGCTCTCGGCAGTGGAATCGCTGGTCAACGGAATGATCGCAACCTGCGCCAAACGCCGCGCCCGGCCTGTGCTGGAACTCGTCGCGGCGGAATCGTATTCTCCTGAGTTAGTGCTGGCGGACCTCGTTCTCTCCGATGGACCGGTTGTGCTCGGCCGGGTCGTCTACGGCTCTTTCGAAATGCTCGAGCAGGTCTTATCTCTTACCGCGAACCACGTGTCTCTGTTTCTTAATGACAAGGATGGAGGCTCGTGGGCGGCCAAATGGCCTGAATCGGTGGACAGCATTGTCGGTGCTGAGAGAATTCTCCCCGTGCGATCGAAGCAGCTGTTCGCGAGCTATTTGGAGGATGTTCTACTGACCGCGGCGGAACGCTACGGCAATTTCTGCCTGCTGATCTATGGTTCGCCACCCTCAGCGCTCCTGCAGCAGTGCTGCGTAATGTTTGAGACTGTTGCGGTGCATGGAGATCTGCCGCCGGAAGTGCCGCGGAATTGCTGGCAGATGCAGGATTTTTCCGATCGCATGCATTTCGATCTGCGAATCGGCGTTGCTTTACTTCTGCGTCCGCCTGGTGGCGCCGATGTCGCCCCAATTGAGCAACTCTTGTCAGCGAATGGAATTGTCATCACCAGCGGGCATTTTCCGCGCCTTGAGGCAGATCTTCCCGGACGGCCGGTATTGCGGCTCGATCCCAACCACGCCTACCGGGGCCAGATGGATCGCTGGGCGGCAATTTCCAACTTGATGAAGCCCACGGAGCCAAGTCCGGTGGTGACGCAATGACGATTCGCGAAAGCATGATCGAACTGGTTCAGAGGCAAGAACGAAAGACATTTCTCGTTGACGCGAGTACTGGCGCCGCAATGACCTATGGCGAATTCCACCGCGCGGCGTGCGCCCTGGGTGCGGAACTTTCACGTCGCGGTGTGCGCAAAGGCGATCGCGTAGCCGTGATGATCCCGAATTGCTGCGAACTGGCCATTTTCTATTTTGCGTGCATTTATCTCGGAGCGGTGATCGTTCCCATCAATCCTTTGCTCAGCAACGCCGATATTCAGTTCATTCTTACGAACTGCAGGCCGAAAATGCTGGTGATCAGCCAATCGAGTGCAATTTCCGCACGCGGCTTGCACCCGAATATGATCCGGTTGGCGACCACTCAAGATGAAAATGCAATCGAAGCCGCCGCTTCCGATCTCGTTCGCATCCGCGACCTCAAACCCAGCGGGCAATTCGTGCCCCTCGAAGCAGCCGGCGGCGAAGACCTCATCGCCATCATGTATACCTCGGGCACTTCGGCAAAACCCAAAGGCCTGGCCCACAAACTGGGAAGCATGCTGCGCAACGCGCGCGCTTTCGCCGCCGCCCAGCGCATTGATGAAGACTCGCGTTTTTATCTGACGCTTTCCATGGCGTACATGGGAGGTTTCTACAACCTGCTCATCCTGCCGTTTCTTTGCGGCGCGAGCGTCGTCGTAGACCATGTTTTCGATGCCCGATCCAGTCTCAATTTCTGGGAAAAGGCGAAAACTCATGGCGTTAACACGCTCTGGATGGCTCCCACGGTTTTATCGATTCTTCTGCGAATGGACCGCGGGCATACCGGCGAAGAATTCTGCCGGCGCTCGGTGCGTCACGCTTTCGTGGGATTCGCTCCGCTTCCTCTAAAGGTGAAATCTGAATTTGAAGCTCGCTATGGCGTACGGCTGATCGAAAATTACGGTCTCTCCGAGACCCTGTTCGTCACCGCCCGTTCCCAAAACGTCGTCGGGGGCCAGGGCTACGTGGGCGAAGCTCTCCCCGGAGTGCGGCTTCGCATCGCAGATCCGGATCGGCGAAAAGACGACCGGCCAGAGAGTGATCAAGGCAAGACTCACCATGGCAACGCTTCGTCTGCCTGCCGAGCCGAGGGCGAAGTAGAGATTATGACTCCTGACCTGATGGCCGGTTACCTCGATGCCGACGGCACTTTGTCGCCGAGCGATTCCGCTCAGTGGTTCGCAACCGGCGATGTCGGTCGCCTTGAAAATGATGGCTCACTGTTCATCACCGGCCGGCAGAAAGACCTCATCATTCGTGGTGGTATCAACATCAGCCCGGCAGCGGTCGAAGAATCACTCATGCAGGTCGACGGCGTTGCGGAGGTGGCCGTGGTCAGCATTCCGCATGAACTCTATGGCGAAGACATTGTTGCCGTGTTGAAACTGAATCCGGGATTCGAACTCGAGTCGATGCTCGAATTGCTGATCGCCCACGCTAAGCAAAACCTGGCGCAGCACCAGCAACCCGCTCGCTACATTACCATCGATGAATTTCCCAGAACCGCCAACGGAAAAGTACAGAAAACGCGCATTCGGGAATTGCTGGCCGAGAAGCTTCAGTTAAGTGCGGTCTCGGCCACGTACAAGCGAGCAACAGCGATCGAAGAACCCGCAGGGGTATCCCGCTAATGTTTCGAAACCACGAAACCCTCTCGATCCGGAAACCATCGGCATGAAGATCATTGACCTGTCGCTGCCCATTGAAGAGGGCATGATGACCTTTCCGACGCATTGGCACCCCGTGGTGGACATCACTATTTTGGGGCGGCACGGAATCGAAGGCCGGGAAACTCGAAAGGTCACCTTTGGAACGCACACCGGCACCCACGCCGATGCGGCGCGTCATTTCGTTCCAAACGGTGGAACCATCGACGAAGTTCCTCTGGATGTATTGATCGGCCCCGCGACGGTTGCCGACTTCATGGGTTGCCGCGCTCTGCAGGAGATCGATGTTGCCGATCTCAAACAGAAGTTAAACGGGAAAGTTCCTGCGCGATTAATTTTGCGCACTGGGTGGTCCGAGCATTTTGGCGAGATGAAGTTTTACACCGAATATCCGTTTCTTTCCGAGAAAGCCGCGCAATGGCTGGTCGATCAAGGCGTGCGGCTCATCGCCATGGATACCCCCTCGCCCGATAATCCAGCGCACTCGCGCGGCACCGAAAGAGACTCGCCCAATCACAAAGTGCTTCTCGGCGCGGGAATCGTCCTGGTGGAGTATGTCGCCAACCTGAAATCGATTTCCTCATCAACATTAGAACTCATCGTTCTGCCGCTGAAGTTAAAGGGAGCCGATGGTTGTCCGGTCCGGTGCGTGGCCATCGAAAGGTAGGGACCAAGAAAAAAGTGCAAATTGCTGAAGAGCTAAAAATGGAGAAAGTAGAAGAATCCGTATCGCGCGTGGAGGAATGGCTCATATCGTGGTTCGTAGCGCGCGCGAAAATCGGCCGTGATGCGGCCGAGAGAGCCGCAAGCGCGATCCGCAGCACCGATTACTTCGACGCCGGATGGCTGACCTCGATGGAGGTGGTTGAATTCGTTACCGAGATCGAGCAACAGTTTGCCATGCAGTTCTCGGATCGCGATCTGCAGGATGCTCGCTTTGTCACCATCAACGGTCTCGCCGAACTGATTTGCGCCCGCTCGGCGCGAATAAGCGAAGGTTGCTGACCTGTGTCGACAACGGAAGCCATCCATCCCGTTCCCGCGTTTGCCGAGCCGGAAAAGAACTCCACGCTGCACGTTCTAACGATTACTCCCTTCTATCCCTCGGAAAGTTCCGATGTGAATGGCTGTTTCGTGGCCGAAAGTCTGGCGGAGCTAAACTCCCGCGGAATCTTCTCCTCGGTGGTCGGGGTCGATACTATCTATCACCCTCGGAGAACTTCCAACACTGTTTATCCGGCCGAGTGGGTTCGCTGCCCGCAACTTCCCGGCAACTTCGGTCTGGCGAGTGCGGGAAGATTCTTGGCCGCAACTCTTCTGCCAAGGATTGCCCGGCTTCATCGGCGTTCGCCGATTCACTTGATTCACGCCCACTCCGCATTGCCGTGCGGAGACGCTGCATCGTTTATTTCGCAGCGTCTACATATTCCATTTGTCGCCACCATTCACGGCCTCGACGTCTTCAACAGTTGTTTCCAAAACGGACTCGCGGCCAAATGGCGTAAGAAAAGTTCGATTCGCGTTTACCGGCAAGCTCGCAAGGTGATCTGCATCAGCCAGAAAGTGAAACAATCAGTCACCGAAACCATGGGGTCAGCGATTGATGCGGAAGTCGTATACAACGGCACGGATACAACGTTGTTCGCACCGATGCGCGACGGCCAACCATCCCCTGCAGCGAATTTGACGATCCTCGTCGTAGGGAATCTGTTGGCAGGAAAAGGACAGGAGTTGGTTATCCGGGCCGTTGCTCGGTTGCAAAATTTATATCCGTATCTGCGATGCGACTTCATCGGAGAAGGCGCAGATCACGCCCGTTTCGCGGCGCTCGCCGCTAACCTTGGGATCGGTGATCGAATTCGTTTTCTGGGACGCAAAAGCCGGCCCGAAGTTGCGAAAGCGATGCGCCAGTGCACCGTGTTCGCTCTGCCCAGCCGCTACGAAGGCCTGGGGTGCGTTTATCTCGAGGCAATGGCGTGCGGCAAGCCGGTCATGGCATGCGAGGGACAGGGAATTGGCGAAATTATTCGTCATGGCAAGAACGGCTGGCTGATTCCGGTCGACGGCCTGGATGAGCTTACGAAAGGCCTGCAGATTTTGCTGGGAGATGCCGAGCTTCGCGCCCGAATCGGCAACGCTGCGCGTCAAACCATCGTCAACGAGTTGAG
>JASHTD010000615.1 GCA_030040725.1 Candidatus Sulfotelmatobacter sp.
CCCCGATCTCTCCGAGTTGCCTTTGACTTGATCTTGCGGGGGCCCGACTGCGTGTGAGGAAGGACTCGGAACCTCAGAACAAGAATCGTTGCGGGAGGGTGCGGTTTGCTATGACCTGCGTCACGATTCCCTGTGACGGGTCCGCAGCCGCTGCCTCACGACGCAGAGCCGAACTCTTTCTTCTAGCCCTGCCAGCGATGGCGAACGCTCGGCGGAATAGCTTGACCGCGGCATTGAAGATTTTGTAGAGCGTAGAATTTTCTGATCGGGGAATTCATGCCGATCGGGCACACGAACACCGTACCGGGAATCCGCTCAAGCTTCGCCGCGCGAATCAGACCCGGCCGCGAAAGCTATTACGCTCTGCCTGTGGGAGACTCTGCCCCGTTATCAGTCCGGGGTCACGCCCAGCATATCTTCGTGGCCTTCAAAAATTGCCGCCAGTCTGGTAAGCCGGAACAATTCTTTGAGACGCTGATTCAGGTTGATCAGTTTGAGTTCGCAGTCCTGTCTCTTGGCACTCAGATAGATTCCAACCAGAGCGCCTAAGCCGGAACTATCCATGTAGGTTACGTTGCTCAGGTCGAGGACCACCCGCTTCGTCCCAGGGATTAAGGCGCGAACTGTGTTCTGCAGGTCACCTGAAGTTGCGGAAACGATGCGGCCGTTGCAGCGGACCAGAGTCTCACTCGGATCCTTAATGGTTTCGAAGGTCAATTCAGAGATGGGAACGGGATTTGCGGCCATAGTGGCCTCCTTGCGAAAAAAAATCGAGCGCGGATCAATCCCAGACTTGGACACCCGAAATCAAGAGGAATGTTATAAAGCGCGGCCAGCTGATGCCAGCCCGACACCCAGCCAAATATCCTCCATACGATACTACGGTCTTGGATGAAGTCAAGGGGAGTTGTTCCAGGTGGTGTGAATATGGCAAGTCAATGTGCACCGAGACAATGTGGTGCCCCGGCCAGGAAGCGCGAGAGTACCAAAGTTTCCAACAGAATCGTTGCCATCTCCGGCTGTAGATTAGAATGACGTGGAGTTGGAACGGCCAACAGCGATCGCAACCGGCGATCGAGCTTTATGAGTCAACAACCTCCCGAGACATCACGACGCCCACGCGTGCCTCAGAACCTGGAACGCGAAGAGTCCCAATTGTGGCGATGGATTCTTCTATTCATGGTTTTGCTGGCTGCCGGTTTTGCCGCTCTGGCGTGGGAGCGACTGGAGTCGCTGCCCTACCATCTGGGTCCGGCCGCTCTGGGCGTGCTTGTTCTCTCCGTTTTGCTCGCGGTTTATGCCTACGGAAGGCGCCGCGAAGTCGTCGAATTGAAAGTCCTGCTCCAGGACTTGCAGGAACACGTGGGCGCGGCTCCCTCGGAGGAGCAACTCGATCAGCTCAATGAGATGATCGCTCGCTCGCAGCGCAATTTCAAAGAGCTGATCGATTCTTTCGATGATGCGGCCTGCGCTGTCTCCCTGGATGGAACGCTGCGAACCGTCAACAAGCGCGTCAGCGAACTTTTGGGACTTCCCTACACCGCGATCGTGGGGAAAAAAGCTTTTGAATTCATAGAGGAACCCAGGCGCGAAAGTCTCGATGGCGGGCTGGCGCGGTTTTTGGAAAAAAGACATTGGGCGGGTACGGTGCGCGTGCGGTTGAAGAATAACGCGCGTCCGCTTTATTTCGATTGCGTGCTGAACGCCATTGTAAAAGGCGGCGAGGTAGTTGGCGCCAGTGTGCTCGGGCGCGATGTCACCGGACAGCATGAGAAGGAGATGCGTTTCACTGAACTATTTGAAACGCTGCAGGAAGGCGCATATTTCAGCACTCCGGAAGGAAAGCTTCTGGATGTGAATCCCGCGCTGGTAAGTGATCTTGGTTATGTGACACGAGAGGAATTGCTGGCAGTAGACCCGCTGACGCTCAATATCGATTCTGCGCAACCGCCCGTACTCGGTCGATCCCCCGATGATCGCGGTGGAACTCGAACGCGAGAAATTACGCTACGGAAAAAGGACGGCACGGCTGCAGAATTTCTGGAGTCCTCTCGTGCGGTCTGGGATGCTTCCGGCAAGCTGATTCGCTATCAGGGCACTCTGGTCGATATTACCGAGAGACGCAAGCTTGAGCGGCAACTGGTGCGGCAGGAAGAATTCCGGCAACGCCTGCTCGAAAGCTTTCCCGATCTTATCCTGGTGGTCGATCTGGAGGAGAAATACACTTTCATCAGCGCACGAGTAGCCGATCTTCTGGGTTATCAACCGGAGGATTTGACCGGAAAGCCGATTTCCAACATGGATGGTCAATCGTCGGAATTAGCCGTGCTGTGCCGGGAAATCATTTCCGGTACTAAATCCTCCGGGTCGGCGGAATACAGCGCGCGGCATCGCAATGGGAACTGGTGCACCATGCGGGCATCCGCCAGCCAGCTGTTCGACGCGGAAGCAAAGCTCTCTGGCGTGATCGTCTGCGTGCGAGACATCACCACCGAGAGGAAGCTCGAGCAGCAGATCGTGCAGAGCGAGCGCCTGGCTGCCATGGGAGCGATGATCGGAGGGGTGGCGCACGAGCTCAATAATCCGCTGACCAGCATCCTTGGAGTGAGCGAGCTTCTGCAGGACAGTCAAAGCACCGATGCCGCACGCAAACAGGTGGGCATATTGCAGCAGCAGGCGCGCCGGGCGGCAGAGATCGTCCAAAACCTGACTTATTTCTCCAGCCCGCCGGCTCCGGAAAAAACCCGTGTCAATCTCGCGGAGGTTGTGGAACGTACCCTCAACTTGCATTCCTATACTCTGCGGAAAAATAACATCACGGTGGATTTCTTACCCGAACCTGGCCTGCCGTTTGTGAGCGGCGATCCGCGACAGTTGATGCAGGTATTCCTGAATCTGATCCTGAACGCGGAGCAGGCGATTCGAGAAGTTCGTGAGAAGGGAACACTGCGCATTCGCCTCACTGACCGCGGAGAGACCATCGCCGTCAGCTTTCAGGATGACGGCCCGGGTATTCCTCCGGACGTTCTGACGAGTATTTTCGATCCGTTCTACACAACCAAGCGCCCGGGGCGTGGAACCGGACTTGGCCTGAGCATTTGCAAGTCGGTAATGAACGAACACAACGGGACGATCGAAGCAGAAAACGCTCCAGGCGGAGGAGCGCTATTCACGGTTTCGTTCCGCAAGGTCGCGGCCGCCGCCGCGAACTGAAATTAATCTCGCTGAAGCTAATCTCGCTCGACCGCCATGGCGACCGCGTTTCCGCCTCCGAGACAAAGGGCTGCAATTCCGCGCTTTACGTCTCTCCGAGCCATCTCGTAGATCAAAGTGACGAGCACGCGAGCCCCGCTCGCTCCGATGGGATGCCCGATTGCAACGGCTCCGCCGTTCACGTTCACCTTGCTCAGATCCAGGCCAAGCTCGCGAGTCACGCCCAGCGCTTGCACAGAGAATGCTTCGTTGAGCTCGAAGAGATCGACATCGTCTTTTGTCCAACCGGTTTTCTTGAAAATCGTTTTCACAGCATCGACCGGCGCCAGCATGACCCATTTGGGCTCGACTCCGCTGGTGGCTTGCGCAACAATACGAACCATCGGCGCCGCGCCAAGTTCGCCGGCACGCATAGCGCTGGTAACTACAACTGCGGCTGCGCCATCATTCACTCCGGGGGCATTGCCGGCGGTTACGGTTCCATCTTTTTTGAAAGCGGGTTTTAAAGAACGGAGGGTTTCGATGGTCGTATCTTCGCGGGGCGACTCATCACGGTCGAAGATCACGGTGTCGCCGCCCTTCTTCTTTGCGGGAATTTCGACCGGCACAATTTGCGATTTGAAGCGGCATTCTTTCATCGCAGCGACCGCTTTGCGGTGAGAGTTGACCGCGAACTCGTCCTGTTCCTCGCGAGTGATGCCGTATTTTTCTGCGACGTTCTCGCCGGTGATGCCCATGTGATAGTCGTTGTAAACGTCCCACAGTCCGTCGTGAACCATTGAGTCGATCACCTGCCCGTTGCCCAGGCGATACCCCTTGCGCGCCTGCGGAAGCAAATAGGGCGCGTTGGTCATCGATTCCATCCCGCCGGCAACGACGATGGAACTGTTTCCGGTCTGCACGGCTTGGGCTGCGAGGGCAACCGCTTTCAATCCGGAACCGCAAACCTTGTTGATTGTCATGGCACCTGTCCGGGGAGACAGTCCGCCGAAGATCGCCGCCTGACGCGCCGGATTTTGTCCAAGCCCGGCGGGGAGAACGTTACCCATGATGCATTCATCGATTTGATCGGGATTCAGTCCCGCACGCTTGACGGCCTCGCGCACAACGATCGCTCCCAGTTGTGGCGCGCTCAAA
This sequence comes from Candidatus Sulfotelmatobacter sp., assembly GCA_030040725.1. GTDB lineage: Bacteria > Acidobacteriota > Terriglobia > Terriglobales > Acidobacteriaceae > Sulfotelmatobacter. The sequence continues at coordinate 4,351 of JASHTD010000615.1, forward strand.
TCGGTAAGCGCGCCCTGAAATTTCCCGACCGCCGTACGACACCCGGAAATGATGACAACATCATCGAAAGCCGCCATTGATCATGCTCCCACGAGATTTCGCAGTCACCATTATAAATGCGGGACTCCGACAAAAAGACAGGCTCTTCCGCCGATCGTACCTTTGCCCGGCCTTAGCGAAGGGTCTCCGCGGTCATGACTCTGTGGCCGCAAATAACCGAAAGTCAGTGTGCGTTTGAGAACTGTACGATGAAAAATTGGTTCACGAATCTCTTTTGCGATTTTTTCTGCTTGCAGAGTTTATTTTTTTGTGACTTTGGTACAACACCGCACGCTACCCAGCGTTCATTTTTTTCTTGACTTCGTTTTTCAATGACTCTATACAATCAATAAGTTGCAACAAAACATTCGTTGCAGATTTTTCCATGAACAATGGAAGGGAGAATAGAACAATGGCAACCAAGAAAAAGGCAAAGAAGAAAAAGAAGCACTAA
>JASHTD010000307.1 GCA_030040725.1 Candidatus Sulfotelmatobacter sp.
GTGGTAGCCGAAGACGCAGGATTTGGCGTCGGGGGTCATGAGGATGGGGCCGATGTTTTCCACGCCGGCTGGGTCGCTGGGCATCAGGTCCTTCCAGAGAACGCGGTGGCCGCTGCGCGCGTCGACGCGATAGACATGGGCGGGCACGTCGCCGGCCTGATAGACATAGAGCGAGCCGCCGTCGGCGCTCCAGGTGATGGGCTGCTCGCTCGGATTGACGCCGGGAATCGGGCGCGCCTCTCCGCCGTTCACCGGATAGAGATAGACCCGCTGGTCGGGGCCGATGGCGGCCACAGATTGAGAATCCGGCGTTATCGCAAAGGAAGTGCCGTTCACGCCTTCCGGCGAAATCGCATGGCTGTTCCCTGACGCGACGTCGTACACGTAAAGCCTCTCGCCCTTGCCCGGCTCGTCGCCGGAGAGAAGAATTCGCTTCCCGTCGGGGAACCAGTGCGCCCAGTTGTGATTGATGTTGTCGTGGGTCAGGTCTCGGGCCTGACCTGCTCCCGTGGGCAGCAGTTTGAACTGGGCAGGCTGGACCTGGGTTGTCTGCATAATCGCCCACTTGCCGTCAGGTGAGAGCGCTACCGCGCCACCCTTGCCCAGAAGAACCGCCGGAGCGCCGTCGGTGCCGCGGATATAAACCGCATAAGTGAAGCCGCTTGATTTCGAATAATCCAGCGCGCCGCCTCCGCCCTCTTCATCGAACAACAGCGTCTTGCCATCAGCCGAGAGGTCCGAAGGATAGGTGTAGTCAAGCCAGGAGAGCTCGTGCTGCTTGGCATCGGGGCCGAAGCCAACGACTTCACGCCGCCAACTGGCGCGCACCAGCAGCACGCGGCCGTCTTTGGCAATGTCATAGAGCATCAGCGCTCCCGGCAGGCGTGCGATCGTGCGCATCTTGCCGTCGAGGGTCGTGGCGTAAAGCGTGCGGTCAGTTCCCGAATCGCTGGCTGTGAACCAGATTTCTTTGCCATCCGGAGACCAGGCCAAGCCCTGGATCGTGAACCACTGGTCGGAGAGCACCCTCTTCTTCCCGCCCATGTCGACGACGGCCAGCGTGCCGCTGTCGTCGCCCTGCAAGGGGTGGTCCGCGAAGGCAATAAGGTCTCCTTTGGGCGAAACGCGGGGATGGCCGATCCAGCCACCGGTCTGATAGAGCGGCCTGCCGATGGGATATTCGAGACGGTTCATTCCGCTGTAGTCGCGCACCACGGCAAAGCTCGTGCCGTCGGGAGACCAATCGGCCCACTGCACACTATCCAGCACTTCGCGTGGCGCTCCGCCCGCCAGAGGCGCTCGCGCCAGAGTTCCCATCGTAACCCACGGCCCTACAGCTTTGCTGTTAAGCAGCACGGCCATCTCAGCAGTCGAAGAAATTGACATCAGTTGCGTATGGCTGAGGCCGAGCGAGCGGGATTCCGGCGCTTCGGGGCGCGCGGTGAACACGTCAGATGGGTTCCCCTGCCATGCGGCGCTGTAGAGAATCGTCTGGCCGTCGGGCGCAAAACGCGCAGCCCGAATGCTGCCGCGCCGGAACGTAAGCTGGCGATAGACCGGAGGCTCGTGAGGCGCCGGTTTGAAGGCTAGCTTTCCGGCAAGAACACCGGCGCCGGCCGCCAGCAGCAAACTGCAAACCAAAGCCAGCAAGCGTAGCGGTCGTCGAGACGGCGCAGCAGGCGATGGCGCCGTTAATACTCCCGAATCCTGCGCCCGCTCGGCCACAACTGACGTTCGCGAGGAATCGAGCGAGCGCTTTAGGCGTTTCAGATCGGCGCGCAGCTCTGCCGCGCTCTGGCAGCGCAGGTCGCGATCTTTCTCCAGTGTCTTGTTGATCGTCTCTTCGAGCTTCGGGGGAAGCTGGGGGTTAAGGCGTACCGCGCCAGTCGGCTGGCGATTCAAAATGGCTTCCGTTATCACGGCGGAGGTTTCCCCGCGAAAGGGCAGAACACCCGTCGCCATCTCATAGAGCACCACGCCAAAAGAAAACAGGTCGGTTCGTCCATCCAGTTCCTTGCCGCGCAACTGCTCGGGCGACATGTAAGCGACCGTACCAACCGCCGTGCCGGGATTGGTCAGATCGAGGCTGGTCGCATCGGCAAGGGTTTGCGAGTCGCCGCTGGTGGGCCGGGCGGCGCGGGCGATTTTCGCCAGCCCAAAGTCAAGAATTTTGGCGGTGCCCCGGTCGGTGACAAAGATGTTGGCCGGCTTGATGTCGCGATGCACGATGCCCTTGCTGTGTGCCGCCTCCAGCGCGTCGGCAACCTCGATGCCGATGGCGAGCAAGGATTCCAGCTCCATTGGTCGACCCTGGATCAAGTGCTTGAGGGTCTGGCCGGTGAGGCACTCCATCACAATGAAGAGCTGGCCATCGTGCTGCCCGATTTCGTGGATGGTGCAGATATTGGGATGGTTCAATGCCGAGGCGGCTCGGGCTTCGCGGCGGAAGCGCTCAAGAGCCTGCGCATCCTGTGAAGAGTCTTCGGGAAGAAACTTGAGTGCGACGAAGCGGCCCAGCGTCGTGTCTTCGGCTTTGTAGACCACACCCATGCCGCCGCCACCGAGCAGTTCTATCACGCGATAGTGCGAGACGGTTTGGCCGATCATACCTGTTGGGCCAGTCATGTTTGGCGGATCAATGACGCGTGCGAACCCCGTGCCGCGGCGGGGAACCGCGAGCGCACCAATCTTAGGGGCAATGACGCGAATTCGTCAATGAAAAGCCTGGGCTGGTAGTGCTGAATCTAACAGGGATAGGGCCAGACGAGCCACGCCCGCGCCGCTTTCAATCACGGGCTACGGCCGCTGAGATGCCGGCGCTGCTCGAAATGACAGAAATGTGGCGATCATCGACATAAGCGTCATCAGCGAAATGATCCCCAGCGAGATCACGCAGTAGACGCACCACACGCCGAGAATATCCTTTTCGATGTGCGCAAGGTAAAGCGAAAATCCCAGGCCCACCAACGCCATCGCCAGGACAACGCCGTAAGCTCGCCGCGCGGATAGCAAGCCCATCAGAAAATATCCAATCATGCCGATCGCGGCCACGGGAACTCCCGCCAGCATTGCGTAGGGGCTGTGGTTGACGATGCCGCAATCCCACCGCTCGTTGATGCTGCACGGAGAATCCCCCGCAGTGCGGTAATGCTCGCGCAACGCGAGCGCGGAAACCACTATGCCGAAAACTGCAAGAACGATAAGAACGTGTTTCATAAGCTTTCCTGGTTGTTGATTATTAATTGCACACTCTTGTCGTTCCGAGCCAATCGGCAATCACACGATCATCGAACCGACAATTTCCTAGCTCGCCGCGTGCGCTGCCGCCACATCTTGCAGCAAATCTGAAGCTTCCCATGCCGCTCCGTGATACCAGCGGTAAATTTTTCCATCCGCCGAAATCACCGCCGTACTCAACGAGTGCGTGATCACTCCATCTTCCTCTTTATAAGTCAGCGCGAAGAAATCCGCGAACTTCGGCAGCTCCGCTTTCGGAATCGCCGCGAACTCCCATCGCGTGAACAGCGCCGGATCCTTGCTTCCCGCGCACGAAAATCCATACGCTCGCAGAACTTTTGGCGTGTCGTGCACCGGATCGAAACTGATGCTCAGCAGATGCGTCTTGCCGTAGCGTGCCGGATCGGCCTGAATTTCCTTGTCCATGTCGGCAAACTCGTGGCTCACCCGCGGACAGAAATCGGGAAACGGGCAGCGCGTATAAATCAGTGTGATCAACAAGATCTCGCCTCGATATTGATGCAGCGAGATCTCCCGCCCGCTCTGGTTGACCAGTTTGAAGTCCGGTACTTCCTCTCCCGGATTCGGCACGTGCAAACTCGCCGCCGGTTTTTCGCTCGCTGGCACCTGTGTGTGTCCGGTCACTTTCACATTTTCCAACCAGTAACTATTCGGCTCGACCACCACATCCGCGGTAATCACATCGCCCGGTTGCAGCTCGCTGAGTGTCGACGCCGGCCGGATCTTGTACGGCATCACCATTTTTTCCATGAAGCCCTGAATGGGCTCGTTGTCCACATCCGCGGTGCCGGCGTTCTTATCAATCGAAATCACTGTTCCCTTCAGCGTATAGCGCTTGGGCTGGGTGCTGGTGCTGCGATTGCAGGAAGCCAACAGAATCAGAAAAGCGCCCAGCCACCACAGCCCAACCAGACGAGAGTAAGAATTCGGTCTTAATGACATGTCTTCACCATTATCTCCGATCAGGTTGCGGGTCGATCGCCAATTTCGATGACAACGAATTTTCGTTCAGGTTCGCGATCGTACTATCGTTCTCCGAAAATTGTCGCCGCTTCAATAGTGAAACCGATAGCGGAACTCCACATAAAGCTGCCGCGGATCATTCCAGTGAAATCCGCCGAACGTCAAGCTGTTATCCAGTTGCACTCTCCGGTTAGCAAGGTTCAGCGCGTCAACCGAAACTATGTATTTCTCGGCGAAGCTTTTCCCCAGTGCGATGTCGACCGTAGTATGGCTCGGCAAATAGTCCCCCGGATATTGCACGCCCGGCAAGCCATTGGTTAATCCCGAACCGTAATACACGTTGATTGAGCCATAACTTTGCCGTGGAAGATTTTTGGTGAACCCCACGTTCAGCGTATTTCGCTGATCATGATCGACTGGCTCATATCCCGGAGGGATGTCCAAGTCGCAGGATGAAGTGACCGGGACAGGACAGACCAGCCCTCCCGTGATCGGCGAAGTCGCTCGCGCGATCTGGTTAGCGTAGGCAAGGTGAAATTGCCCGTGATGCCATGTGTTCGGCGATCGCAGGGTCAGCTCCCAACCCTGAATCAGTGCCGCATCCCACGTGATCGGCCAGAACAGATTCGATTCTCCAATGTTGTTATGGTCGAGCCAGTTCGTTGCCCTGGTCTGATAATTATCGGCGCTGAGAATCCATCCCCGGTACGGAATCGTCACCCCAAACTGCCATTCGATATCGCGCTCGCCGTGCAGCGGCGAGAACGTAAAGTTCTGGCTGCTCGCCAGATCCAGCAGCGCCCCGGTCGCCGTCACCAGCGGCGGCGCCTGGTAGTAGTAACCGTAAAATCCGCGAAACACCCAATTCAGGCGCGGCACTCTCAGAGCGATGCCGAAGCGCGGATCGGTCGCGCCTTCCGAAATCGCCGAATCGAATTCCGTTTGCCGTAGCCCGGCGATCAGGGTCAGCCACGACGTCGCCCTGAATTTGTCGTTGATAAAAATTGCGGTCACGCCACCATTGACGCCGATCGAAGAAGCGGGAAAGTTCTGCTTCCCGTCCGTGAAGATATTGTCGAAGTAGTTGTACTGGTGCTGTCCAAATCCGTAGATTCCTGCCTGCAGATCGTTCTTCCAGAAAGTCGCGTTGAACGCAGCCTGCATACCGGCGTAATTCGCATTTTGATTCACGGTCGAGATGACCGGGAAATCATTCGCCCCGCCGTGATAGTCCGCCCCGTTGTAGTGGTAGAACGGCGAAACCGTGAGCAGCGCGTTCGGATTGAATGTGTGAACCCAGGAAAACGTCAGGTAGCCGTCAGGCTCGCGTTCTCCATCGCGAAGCCCGTAACTCGGATACACGCTGTTTCCAATCGAAGCCGGGTCGGGGTCGATCGGTACCTGGTAATAGTCCTGACGCAGCGACCCGACCGCGCGCAGTTGATTCTTCGGACTGACATTAAAGATCAGCGATGTGAATCCGCCATAGCCGTTTTCGGCACCGTGAATAACTTGCGGGATGGGCGTTTGCAGCCCGTAATCGCTGCGATTGCCGTTCAGACTCGCGTAGTAAGCAAACCGCTGCGTATGTCCTCCGCAGCTGATCTGGTCGTTCGTCTGGTAGAAATTTCCCGCGCTGATCAGCAGATCGCACTCGCGATTGCGTTCAAAGCCGGTGCGCGGAGCGATGTTGAAGATTCCATACGTGCGGTCGCCGTAGTCGGCGCCGTAGCTGCCGCGCTGCACTTCAAGATAGTTGATGTCTTTCGGATCGATCTGCGGCCCAAGATTCGTGGCAATATTCGTGTTTGGGACCGGCACGCCATCGATCAGCCACTCGACCTGGTGTCCTCCGCGCATGTGCAGCATGTCATGCGCGACATAAGCCGCTGGCACGTAGTCCGTAATCATCTCCATGCCGTTGGTGCGATCGGCGCCGGGAGTTTCTTGTATGTCTTCGCGGTCCAGCATTGTGGTCGGCGTTACAGTCTGGGTCGCCAGCTCCACGGGAGTTTCCGTAACGGAAACGCTTTGCTTCAGCCCGGCCACGGCCAACTGGAAATGCAGCACCGGATGCGTGTCCGATTGCACAGCCACCCTTTGCCGCGCTTGCTCGAAGCCGGACGCGGAAACCGACAGCGTGTAATTTCCGATTGGAACCGAAGTAAATTCGAATTCCCCATTCGAGTTCGAGTTCTGCGATTGCCCCCAATCCGAATTCTCGGCTTTGAGCATGACCATCGCGCCTTGCACCGGCCGGTGTTGCGGGTCGTGAATCACGCCCCGAACCGACCCGAAAATCGCGGCGAACGCCGCGCCTGCCAAAAGCAATACCACGAGCAAAGTGACAGCCATCAGGCTGCCGAGGCGCCGGATCGAAATTTTGGCGAAAAGACCCGTAGGAATGACGCGCATGAAAATCTCCTTGCGACTATGAACTGCCGCTGCGCAGCCGGGATCGAGCTTGTTTGCAGGGAGATCGTGCAGCACGAATGATGAGACTTCGGCTACTGAGATCCTGCCCCAAGCCCGAATATGAGGCACTCTTCCAGAATCAATTGAGTGGCTCTTACGTTCAGGCGATGGAGAATTGCGGAGGCCCGCGCGGAGAGCAGGTAACGGCAGCTTGCGCAAGAGCCGGTGTCGCCGGTTCTTCAGCGATGAATCGTTCGACGTGGTTTGAAGATCTTGCGGCAGCTTGCGGTTGAGGATGCGCCCACTGCGGTGTCGTCGTCGCATAGCGGGACTCGCGGCCGCAGCAATCCGGAGCGCGAAAAGAAGTTTTTGCAGGATCGAAATTCTGCGCTTGATGGCACGGATGCGCGCTGCGCCGGCAACAAGCCGGGACTGCGTTTTCCGCTGCCAGCAACACAACCGGCGCGAACGTACCCACGAACGCGAACAGCAACATCAGTTGGGCAGTTCGGCGTCGCATGTTTTCGAGAGAAGGAACCCCTGCGTGGGGCCAGCATAGAACAAAACAACAACTACGATCAACTCGGCACTGGCGATCGCAGGCCGTTATTGCGGAAATGCCTGTGCGAAAAATCGCTACCGCATCAGCACGTAACGTCCGCCGTCGGTGAACTCGATGACCAGATTCATCAGCACAAACAACAAATCGTAGTGCCAGCCCGAAGCCTTCTCGCCCCAGAAACCCGTGTGCCACGCAAAAATCTTCTTTTCGATCGCACCCAGCATGATCAGAATCAATCCCAAAGCCGCGATCTGGGTCAGTACTCCAAACGCTACGCCTAGCCCTCCGGCGATTTCAGCCGCGCCTAGAAAGGCCGTGAAAGCTTTCGGCATGCCAATGCTCTTTGCCCGCGCCTCGAGATTTTTCAGATGGCCGTAACCGCTGGTAACAAACACCAGTCCCACCATGAGCCGCATCAACAGAATGCCGAAATCGGTGAAGCGCGCCAGTTCAGGAAACATAGCGATCATTCGATGACTCGAAACCTACTGCAGTTGCGAACTGGCCAACATTCGGCGTCATCCCGATGCCCGCGCCTTTTATCGGTGGGGTGAGGGACGTCCCTTTACGCTTTGCCGTTCATCTTTGCCCACCACCAGCGGACGCCGACAAAGAGAAACCGCCAGTCCTGAAAAAATTCCGGCGGCTTGCCTTCGAACGCGTGTCCCAGAAATTGAAAAATCCATCCGATCACGAACAGTCCCAGCCCATACGGCCACAGCCGGTGCAGGAAAATGCTGGCCGCAAACACCAAAAGGGAAAGCAGAATGATCGGAATGCCCAGCGTGTGGCAGGCGCGGTTCACCCGATTCTGATGGCTGGTCGCATATTGCGCAATCCACTGCTCGCGGGTGCGTCCTCCCAGCATGCGGCGATCATCATATCTTTGATTCAAGCACCTGTCATGCAATTTTCAGCACGATTTTGCCGTAGTTCTTGCCTTCCTCCAGCAGCTTGTAGCCGTCCACCGCGCTGCCCATCGGCAGCACCTTCCCGATCACTGGTGAAAGTTTTTTTTGCGCGATCCATTGCGCCAGCTGCTTCCACGCCGCATCCATGATCTCCTGCTTCTGCGAAAGATAGGTCAGCCACAAGCCTTGCACGATCGCCGATTTCGCATACAAACCTCGAATATCGAGCTGCGGCGCTTTGCCGGTCGCCGTCCCATATTGAATGACGCGCCCAAAGTCTCGCAGGCAACGGATACTCTTAGCCGTGTGCTCGCCGCCCAGCATTTCAAACACCACGTCCACGCCTTCACCGCGCGTAAGGTTCTTCACCGCTTCCTCATAGTCTTGTCGTTTGTAATTGATGCCGTGCCGTAAACCCAATTCTTTCACTCGCGCCAGCTTTTCATCCGAAGAGGAAGTCCCGTACATTTCGACACCGAGAATATGTCCAATCTGCACCGCTGCCGTGCCCACTCCTCCCGCCACGGCATGAATCAGTGCGCGTCGCGCAGTTGAGGTATCCCTCCGCGTTTGTTCCGCAGCGGGTTGGCCCGTCATACCCGCCTGCCAGTAGGCCAGATATGCGGTGAAATAATTCACTGGAAACGCCGCCGCCTGCTCGTCGCTCCAGTCACTCGGAACCGGCCAGATCGCATTGCTGAAAGCAGCCACTTTCTCGGCAAAAGCTCCCCACTGCACATAACCCATCACCCGCCGTTTGCTGCCTTCCTCCACCCCGCAAAATTCCCGTCCAGCAATCAGCGGCGGAGCCGGCATTCCCGGATATCCTCCCCGCGTGGTCATCAGGTCGGCAAAATTCAATCCTCCAGCCGTCGCGCGAACAAGCATCTGTCCCTGCTTCACCTGCGGCTCGGGAGTGTCTTGGACGGCTAGCGATTCCGGCCCGCCCAGTTTGGTGATCACTAGCGCTTTCATAAGGCGAGTCTAGCAGGATGTGCTTCCATAAATCGGAGCCGCAGCGATTGAAAACAGTGTCCGCATGCACCGTCAGGAAAAAACGTGCGGAGGAAGCCGTGAGCTTTCTCCGCACCGGAACAGCAACTCGCGAATCTGTTGCGAAAGATCACCCTCTTTCGCAATCGCCTACATCAGAACAATCAATTCAATCTGGATTCCCGGGTGCGCCAGATCGATCAGGAAATACTGCCCGTCGATGAAATCGATGTAGCAATCGTCGGTGTAAGCCCAGCCTGCCGGCCATGCCTGAACCAGTTGAAACGAGTATCCGCTGTATTGGAACTGTTGCTGACCAGCCACAATCACTCCTTGCGCGTGGAAAGAGTGTCCCCGTCCAAAATGTTGGTGGAAATCCTTGTCCGGAATGTGGCCGCCCCGACTGTTGCCGGCGTGGTCATTTTTCATCTGCTGGTCCGGATGTTCCTGCCCTTGGCGTGCATCCGCCGGATGACCCGGATGATCCGGTGTCGCCTGCGGATGTTCCTTATCCTGTTCGCGCATCTGATCTTGCTTTTCTTCCTGCTTCGGCGGCTTGGCTTCATCGGGCCGCGCCGGTTTCGCCTCGTCAGGTTTCTTGGGTTCCGGTTGGACCTGTTTGTCATCCTGCTGCTTATCGTCCTGCGCCGAAACCACCATCGCAGTTCCCGCCAGCAGCGCAAGTATCGCTATATTCAGAATTACTGCCTTCAGACTCCGTGCATTCAAAAACCGCAAACTTCGCATTCTCACCTCCAGCCATCCGTCGGGTGGCTCAATGGTCCGGTGCCCGGTCGTTCTCTCCCGGTTCACCGGACGTCGGAATTCAGATGCTCCTAACACCACACTTCACAGTGGGGGAGAAACTGTATGCAGGAAACGGGATAATCCGTAGACGTCGCCCGACTGCCCATCCCGGACCTCCGCCCCTTGTTGCCTTTCAGCCTCTTTTTCACGCCTTCTAGGCGGGTATATACTCAAGGCGTTGGCATACTAGGTCCTTCCGGCTACGCCTCTATGGGCCGGGCCGGGACGCACATTCATTCCCCTAATTCGCGTCCCGCATGCTGATTTGCCGGTTCTCGCCCGGGGCGGCGAGGAGATGGCACCGGTGCATTTCGCCGGAAAGAAACGGCGAAGCAGTTGCCGGGGGAGGTGGCATTGTGGATTTAATTCTTATTCGTCTTCTTTTTGTAATTGTCGTTTCTATCACCTGTTACGTAATCGCACCCTTCGGCCTATCCCGCGAGTTCGATGCCGGCATTGGTGCGCTCATCGGCGGTGGCATTGTCCTCTTCGAATGGAAGCTGCGCGGCGTCAGCCTCAAGCGCCTGATCGGCGCCGCCATCGGCAGCATTCTCGGCATCTGTGGCGCTTACCTGTTCGCTCTGGTCATTCGCAGCAGCGTGCCCGCGGGAAACACCCAGAGCTTTCTGCAGATCATGGTCATGCTGCTCATGGCCTATGTCGGCCTGATCGTCGGCGCCAGCAAGGGCGATCTTCTGAACCTCGCCGCTCTCGGCGGTATCTTCGGCGGTGAGAAGCAGAGCAAGAAGAGCTATAAGATTCTCGACACCAGCGTCATCATCGACGGGCGTATCGCTGACATCGCCGAAACCGGCTTCCTTGATGGCGTCATCGTCGCGCCGCAATTCGTCCTGCGCGAACTGCAGCTGGTCGCCGATTCCGCCGACTCGCTCAAGCGCAATCGCGGACGCCGCGGCCTCGATGTTCTCCAGCACCTGCAAAAGATGCCCAGCCTGCAGATTCAGATCGTGGAAGACGATTTTCCCTCCGTGCGCGAAGTCGATCTCAAGCTGATTGAGCTCGCCAAACTCTACGAAGGCAAGATCATCACCAATGATTTCAATCTGAATAAAGTTGCGCAGTTGCAGGGCGTCGAAGTTCTCAACATCAATGAGCTCGCAAATTCTCTCAAGCCGATCGTGCTCCCCGGCGAAATCATGAAGGTCTTCATTCTCAAGGAAGGCAAGGAATACAACCAGGGCGTCGCCTATCTCGACGACGGCACCATGGTGGTCGTCGACAACGCGCGCAAAATGATCGGCAAGACGATCGATGTCTCGGTGACTTCAGTATTGCAGACAACTGCGGGCAAGATGATCTTCGGCAAGTGGGATGAGCGCGCGTTTACCCGCACCAGCATTCCAGTCGCGACTCCGGCAACAGTTAATGCCGCGCCGGTTCCAGCAGCCGTGCCCGTCGGCTTGGCGGACACGAAGCCTTCACCCCAGTGAGCTTGAGCCTGGGCGATCAGATGGGTTTGAAGGACGCCGCTTTCTTTACTAAGCGGCAGGCAGGCTAAGGCGCAGGCAAACGAACCGACGCGACGGAAATCGTGTTGTTGTTCAGCGTGCCCATGACGGTCACTCGCTCACCTGCCGCCCGCGCCAGCAACTCGGCTTCGCCTTCCAGAACGTAAACTTTGTCGCCGTCGACCAGCGCGAAATGCTGCCCGGCGTGCACGCACGAGCGCGTACAACCCGCTGCACTGAGCGCTCCATCGGCTGAATGCCTGGCTACGCAGTGTGTGTCGGTGACCACGCCTTCGTAAGGTCGCCCTTCGGCGGTCTGAGCGACGGGGGAAGCCATCGCAGCGGACTTTGCCGCCGGTAATCTCTGAGGCTGAGATGCTGTCACCTGGGCCGTCTGTTCTGAAGTATCCGAACCGTCGCGGCTCGCTGCGCCCACGGTTACTAAAAAAACCGCCAGCACGCAGGCGATTCCACAAATTGTGGCAACCAGCTCAATCCACAAGCGCAGCTTGATTGGTTTCATGGAGCCTTTTGGTGTCACCACAGTGGCCAGAGTTGCCTAACCCACGATCCACAACCTATGTGTGCACGCGAGCTTCCAAGCAACACTCCAAATGGGCATCTCCGGCTAAGCCCTGCGACAAGCGTCAGTTGCGATTCCATCGCTGATGTGCTCACAGGGATAGCCGAGCTGCATTGCCCAAAAAATATACAGTTGTCTTGCACACAGCTGTAACTGTTCATAAGGTATTCACCCTAGAAGATGAGTTTCAGAACCCGCCTGCGCAGCCGCATCTGCGTGAGCATCGGCAGCTATGGCACACTATTTTCATGCCCAGCCTGATACTCGGCAATTTCGAACTCACGATTTTTTCCGACGGCGTCTACCGCCTCGATGGCGGCGCGTTTTTCGGCGTCGTGCCCAAAGTGATGTGGTCGAAGAAAGTCGATTCGGATGAAAAGAATTACGTGCAGGCTGGCCTTAATTCGCTGCTGATCCGTACCGGCAAGCAAACCGTTCTGGTCGAAACCGGTATGGGCAACAAGTTACCCGAGCGCATGGTCAAGTTCTACGGCCAGCCCGCGCAGCTGTTAAACAATCTCGCCGCCGCGGGAATCGCGCCCGAAGACATCGACATCGTCATCAATTCCCATCTGCACTTCGATCATTGTGGATGGAACACCATCCGCGACAAGTCCGGCAAGATCGTGCCCACGTTTCCGCGCGCGAAATATTACGCTCCCGAAGGCGAGTGGCAATATGCGCGGCATCCGAGCGAGCGCGATGCTATCAGCTACATTCCTGATAACTTCGATCCGCTCGTCGCCAGCGGCCAGATGACTTTGCTCAAAGGCGGAGAAGAAATCGTCCCCGGCATTTCCGCGAAGACTTTTCCGGGGCACACAGCGAGCATGATGGCCATCATCGTTAATGGTTGTCAGCCTGAGGCGGTGACTGGTAGCGGTTGTCATTCCGAGGAGCCTTCTTCTGGCGAGGAGAAAAATCGCGCGCTTGGCGCGCATCCTCCTCAAGCGCGAGACGAGCATCCTTCGGTTGCCTGTTACATCT
>JASHTD010000616.1 GCA_030040725.1 Candidatus Sulfotelmatobacter sp.
GAGCTCTCCTTTCGCTTTTACCGGGAAACGAGTCGAGAAGGTCAGTGAAGATCGTTATCTGGTTTACGACGGCACAATTACGACCTGCGAGCTGCCGCGTCCCAAATGGCAGTTCGAAGCTCGCAAGGTGAGTGTCGAGGTCGGCGGCAATGCACAAATCTACCGCAGCACCTTTCTGCTGCATGGGTTGCCGGTGCTTTATTTCCCTTATGTAACTCATCCCGTCGAAAAGGAAGCCCGGCAATCGGGATTTCTTATGCCAACTGCCGGACACTCCTCGAGTTACGGCTACACCTTCGGCGATGCCTACTATTGGGCGATCAATCGCATGATGGATGCCACTATCGGTGGCGAGTATATGTCGCTGCGCGGCGGCTCGCAGCGGGGAGAGTTCCGTGCCCGTCCCACCGAAACCTCATATGTGGACCTTAATTACTATGGGGTGATTGACCGCGGCATCGGCACCCCTCCAGTCCCTCAGGGCGGCGAGAATGCCCGCCTGAACGCGGTTGGAAATATCGACGGATTTCGTGCTGTCACCAGCGTCGATTACCTCTCTACTTACCTTTTTCGATTGGCCTTCAATGAGGTTTTTAGCCAGGCGGTGTTTTCCGAAGTGAAATCGGATGCCTTTCTCTCGAAATCCACGGATGGTTTCAACATTAATGGCGATGCCGAACGCTATCAGAACTTCCTGAGCACAACACCCGGACAGGTGATTACGATTCTGCACACTCCAAGCTTCGACACTTCGAGCGTCGACCATCCTCTCGGCCACTCTCCTTTTTACTGGTCGTTCGACGAATCAGCGAGCGGGCTTTCGCGCAGCGAACCATCACAATGCTCAACCGTTGGCACGACTCAGTCCTGTACTTTGCCTTTCCGCACCGCGAGCCTGGTGGCTCGCTTCGATCTCAACCCGCGCATTTCTCTGCCGCTTCTTTTTCGCGGATGGTCCTTGCGTCCGGAGCTGACTCTGCACGACACCTATTACACTCAGAGGCTGGTCGGAGAAAGTGGGGCCAACCCCGGCACGGCGGTCAGCAACGACATTAATCGCCGGGCGCTGGAAACCGCGGTGCAGCTGCGTCCCCCGCCGCTGGAACGCATTTTCGACAAAGAATTTCTCGGAAGAAAATGGAAGCATGTGATCGAGCCCAAGGTCACCTATCGTTATGTGACGGGCGTAGACAATTATCCCAACATCCTGAAGTTCGACGAGCGCGACATCCTCTCCAATACCAACGAAGTCGAATATGGATTCGTGAGCCGTCTATATGCCAAGCGCACTTCCGGCAAGCCGGAGAATTGCGAGCCGGTGATGAAAGGTCTGATGGTCGGCGGTGCCGTGCCCGAATCGGCGATCCCGTGGCAGCACGTCAACCCGCTGGCCAACGGTCCCTGCGCGGAGGGCCCGTCCTCGCACGAGATTCTTACCTGGGAGGTCGCGCAGAAATATTTTCTCGATCCCAACTTCGGAGGAGCGCTCATTCCCGGACAGCGCAACGTCTTTACCACCACCATCGATCTGACCGGAATCGCCTTTGTCACCGAGCCGCGGCATCTTTCGCCGCTGGTCTCGCGGTTAAAAGTCGAAACCAGCGCGCGTACCGACGCCGAGTGGGACCTCGATTACGACTTCCAGCACAACACCACCAACGCAAGCACGCTTCTGGCGAACTATCACATCGGCCAGGTGACCATTGGCGGAGGCGATGCGTTCCTCCAGATACCGGTTCAGACGGGGATCTTGTCCGCCTCGGCGAACTCGACGACCGCAACCCCAACCACTACTGCCCAGCCCGAAGTCTTTAACCAGTTTCGGTTCGGCTTGGGCTACGGCAGCCTTACCAGGCGCGGCTTCAGCGCTGCCAGCAGTTTTGGCTTCGACGCCGAAGCCAAGCAGCTCCAGTTCGTTAACGCCCAGGCCACCTACAACTGGGATTGCTGCGGCGTAACCTTGGCCTATCGCACCTACACCGTCGCCAACGTGCGTAATGAGAATTTATTTCTTCTCACGTTCACTCTAGCCAACATCGGCTCTTTCGGAAGTCTACGGCCTCAGGAACGTCTATATTAGGACTCGCCTTGTTAACATAGCTAAACTGAAACATGGTGCCAGGAACAGATCTCGCAGCAAAATCGTCGATCCTGCAATCCCGCTTGCAGGAATTAGGGCGTCTGCTCGTCGCTTACTCCGGCGGGGTCGACTCCGCTTACCTGGCATGGGCAGCACGCCAAGTATTAGGCGATAACATGCTCGCCGTGGTTGCCGATTCGCCCAGCCTTGCCCGCACTCATCTTGCCGATGCCATCGCCTTTGCGAAAGAACATGCAATTCCGCTCGAAGTGATCGCGACTTCCGAACTCGATCGCCCCGAGTATGTGCGCAACGATGCGCAGCGTTGCTTCTTTTGCAAAGACGAATTGTTCAAGCTGATGGAGCGGTTGCGCATATCGCGCGGATTCAACGCAATCGCCTACGGAGTCAATCGCGATGATCAGAGCGACTGGCGTCCGGGCCAGAAAGCGGCGCAAGCGCACGCTGTAGCGGCTCCTCTGCTGGATGCGGGCCTTAGAAAAGAAGAAATTCGCGCTCTCGCGCGAAATGCAGGATTGCGTATCTGGAACAAGCCAGCGTCCGCTTGCCTTTCATCCCGCATCGAATACGGCCGTCCTGTAACCAGGGAAGCCCTCGATGCGATCGAAAAGGGCGAAGACGCTCTGCGTGCATTAGGTTTCAGCCAGTTGCGCGTGCGTCATCACGGCGAAATCGTTCGCATCGAAATTGCCCGTGAAGAACTGGACAGGGCGCTCGACCCCACTATGGCCGCCGAACTTACCCGAATCTTCAAAGGTCTCGGCTTTAAATTCGTAACCCTGGATCTCGAAGGCTTCCGCTCCGGCTCGATGAACGCGCTGCTGCCGGCGCAAGACTTGTTGCGCCGCGTCATCTGAAGCGGAAATCTCCAACGCCGATTTTTCGCGCCCGCGAAAGTTTTCTGCCGGTCGCCCGACGCGCCTCGCCTTTTGCTGTGAGATAATCGACATTCAATCCTTCATGATCAGGCGGTTTTTAGTGACCTTAATGCGATTCGCTTTTGCGCTGCTGCTGGTCGTTTCGATCGGCTGCCGCGCCCAGACAACCCCGGCTCCCGATTCCCAGAAGAACGATTTGAGCAAAAAAATCGAACAGCAGGTGCGCTTTCATTACAAAGTTCCTCCCCAGGTCCAGGTGAAAGTTGGCCCGCCTTCTCAAAGCAGTGATTTCGCCAATTACGACTCCATCGTGGTCACCATCGACAACGGCGAAAAAAAGCAGGATGTTACCTTTCTGGTTTCCAAAGACCGGTCGCAGATGATGCGGCTGACCAAGTTCGATCTGACCAAGGACCCTTATGCCGAACTGATGAGTAAAATCGATACGAAGGGGCGACCCTCACGAGGGGCTAAGGCATCCAAAGTAGTGGTTGTCAATTTTGACGATTTCGAGTGCCCATTCTGCGCGCGCATGCATCAGACTTTATTTCCCGAAATCCTGAAGGAATATGGCGATCGGGTCACATTTATCTACAAGGATTATCCGCTCGCGGAAATCCATCCCTGGGCGATCCATGCTGCCGTCGACGCTAACTGCCTCGCAGCGCAGAACCCCGATGCCTACTGGGACTTCGCGGATTACATCCACGCCAACCAGCACGATGTGAGTGATCAAAAGACCGCTCAGCTGCGGTTTGACGAACTCGACAAGCTCACGCTGTTTCAGGGGCAGAAGCATAATGTCGATGTAACCAAACTCCAGGCCTGCATCAAGGCGCAGGATGACGGGGCGGTCAAGGCGTCCATGAAAGAGGGCGATGCTGTTGGCGTCGAAGCCACGCCCACGTTGTTTATCAACGGGGAGAAGATCGATGGCGCCGTGTCCATCGGTGAACTGCGTGCCGCGCTGGATCATGCCCTGAAAGATGCAAATTTGCCGGTGCCAGAGCATGCCGCCGCGGCGGCTGCGCCTGCTTCCAAATGACTTTGACAAGACTGTAAGATGCTCGGGGACGAGCTGCGCGGGCAACCGCAGTTCGCAGGGGGCAATCTCTGAAGATAAAAGCAAACCTCGGCCGGATGGCGGCGCTGCTCCTCGCCGCGATTCTGATCGCGACGCTTTATGGCTGCAAATCGGAGGTCGGTGGCGACGTCATGGCCACCGTTGACGGGCGCAAGATATTCCGCTCCGATGTCGACAAATACTATGACAATCAGGTGGCTAGCGCGCAGCAGGCGCCGGTTGGCGAACAGGCCACGATTCTTCGCCTCAACATCCTCCGACAGATGATCGATGACGAGATGGTCATGCGCCGGGCCGAAAAGCTCGGCCTGCTGGCTACCGAGGAAGAAGTCGACCGCCGGCTTAACGAAATCAAATCTCCCTACACACAGGAAGAGTTCGATCAGCGCCTGAAGGATAAGAAAATCACTCTCGAAGATTTCAAGCGCGATATCCGCCGCTCCATCACCGTCGATAAGGTGATGAACAAGGAAGTGGCTTCCAAAATCAACGTCACCGATCAGGACATCACCAACTACTTCAACGCTCACAAATCTGAATTCAACCTGATCGAGCCGGAATATCATCTTGCGCAGATTTTCGTAAGTCCCGTCCCCAATCCTCAGGTTCACAACCAGAACAACAAGGCGCAGAACGAAGCCGATGCCCGCAAGAAAATCCAGATGATCAACAACCGGCTCGATAGCGGCGACGATTTCGCTACGCTGGCCATGAACTACTCTGAAGATCCTGAAACTTCCGGCAACGGCGGCGATCTGGGAACGGTTCCGGAATCTTCGCTGCGCAACACAGATCCCGGAACGCGTGATCTGGTGCTCAAGCTGAAACCGGGGCAATACAGCCCCATCATCACCGTGTTAGATCCCGCTACCAAGAAATTAGCGGGCTTCCGCATCGTGAAACTGGTCGCGAAAGAACCCGCCGGGCAGCGCGATTTATCCGATCCTCGTGTGCAGCAGGCCATCCGCACCCAGCTTCACGATCGCCGCGAGCAACTGCTGAAAGCCGCCTACTATGAGGTTTTGCGCGATTCCGCTAAGGTTCAGAACTACTACGCCCAGCAGGTTCTGGATTCCAACGGTTTGACGAAGTAAACGAAAAGTAAGCGGGACGACGCATCAGCAGGAAAAATTCCACCTGCGCCACTACCGGTTCACTCCACAATTGCCAGCACGTCGCCCGCATTCACCGCGGCGCCTTCGCCAACAACAATCTTCCCGACCGTTCCTGTTTTCGGCGATTTGATCTCATTCTGCATCTTCATCGCCTCCACCACGGCAATGCCCCATCCGCTTTCGACCGCGTCGCCTTCACGCACCAGGAGGCGGACAACCTTTCCGGGCATCGGCGCTGTGATCTTTCTCGGGCCATGGTCTTCTCCGGAGCGCGCCCGCGCGCGGAGGGAGCGCGGATCCCGGACTTCCACGGCGAACCGCCGGCTGCCTACCCACAAATGCAAATCGCTCGCGACCTGCTCTGACTTGACCTCGTACGCCAGGTTTCCGATGCGAAGCGAAAGCACATTGGGACGGGCGAGCACCGCATCAACTTCCAGTTCTTTGCCGTCGAGCCGGCAGCTCCATCGATCGTCGGTGCGATTCAGTTCGAGCCGGTAATTCTTGCCTTCAATGATTACGTCGTAGAGCATGAGTGGTAAGCACGATTTAACTATGACCAGTGCCCGGTTGCCTGTGTCCGCCGGCAAAAGCCGTTTTCGCTACTGCAGTGCTTCGCGCCGGCTCGCAGCTTTCCAATTCGAGTCCGTGTCGCTCTTGCCTGAGGTCGACCCTCCGGCTCCGTTGCGCGATACGGAGTCGCTTGCGCCTAACACGGCGAACATGCCGGCCGCGATTGCCGCCACTTCCGCCGCTCTCGCATCACCGTTTTGATCCTGTCCCTTTTCCCCAGCGTCGCTCCGTTTCAGCATCCTGTCGAGAAAACCGGTGTCGAGCTCCGCCGCCTGAAAATCTGCATCGCGCAGAATCCGCCGAAAGAGCGAAATGTTTGTCTTGATGCCGCCCACAAAATATTCATTAAGCGCCCTTGTCAGCCGCGATATCGTCTGCGTGCGGTCGGTTCCGTACCCGATCAGCTTGGCCAGTAGCGGGTCGTAATCGATGGGAACGTGCCAGCCTTCATATACGCCGCTGTCACGGCGGATGCCCGGACCGGACGGCGTCAGCAAGAGCGTGATCTTTCCGGGGCTCGGGAAATAATTATTGTCTGGATCTTCAGCATAAATGCGGCACTCCATGGCGTGCCCGCGAATGCGAACCTCTTCCTGGCCGAACGGCAACTTTTCTCCCGCCGCAATTCGAATCTGCAGATGCACGAGATCGAGTCCGGTGATCAGTTCCGTCACCGGATGCTCCACTTGCAGACGGGTGTTCATCTCCAGAAAATAAAAATTTCTTTCCTGATCCACCAGAAACTCGACTGTTCCTGCGTTGGTGTAATGCGCCGCCTCAGCTACCCGCACCGCGACTTCGCCCATGCGCCGGCGCATCTCGGCATCGACAATCGGCGATGGCGCTTCCTCCATAACTTTTTGATGGCGCCGCTGCAGGGAGCATTCGCGCTCTCCGAGGTAGACCGTGTTGCCGTGTTCATCGGCGAGCACCTGCATTTCGATGTGCCGGGGATTGAGGATCGCTTTCTCGATGTAAACTTCGCTGTCTCCGAACGAGCGCTCGGCTTCGCTGCGAGCCGCGTCCAGCGCAGACTTCAAGTCTGCCTCGGCGTGCACCAGTCTCATTCCCTTACCCCCGCCGCCGGCCGCAGCCTTCAACATCACCGGATACCCGATTTGTTCCGCAACCTGCGCCGCCTGCTCAAACGATTCCAGTCCCCGCGAGGTTCCCGGCACGAAAGGCACGCCGGTTCTTTCCATGGCCTGACGGGCGCGGGTTTTCGATCCCATGGCTTCCATCGCGGCTGCCGTCGGCCCGATGAATTTCACTCCCGCATCGGCACACGCCTGCGCGAACTTTGCATTTTCCGAAAGAAAACCGTAACCGGGATGAATCGCATCGGCTCCCGACCGCGCGGCCACGTCAAGAATTTTCTGAATATTGAGATACGACTCGCTCGCCGCCGCCGGCCCGATGGGATAAGCTTCATCCGCCTTACGAACGTGCAGCGAGGCTCGGTCTACATCGGAATAGACCACAACCGCGGCAATCCCCATCTCGTGGCAGGCGCGCAGCACGCGCACCGCGATCTCTCCACGATTGGCAATCAGGATTTTCTTGAACATCACGCAATGAGTTCGCTTTCGCGGAAGGCAGAAGATCGCGCACTAGCAATGCTTCGCGAACCCGCGTTCAGATTACACGATTACGCCACAAAGGCGCTGTGTTCCGGATCACACGACGCAGACTACTCGGTTGGCAATCGCGAAAAACTGACGCGGAACGGCGCCGGAGGCTCCGTACCTCCGGAAGCCGAATCCCGTGCCGAGCGGCTGAAGCGGTAACGCAGCAGCGTCCAGATGGCGAGCCAGCCATCCGCGTAGCGAATCTTCTTGCCTTCGCCCGTGGAACGCGGGTGGTAAGAAATCGGCACTTCCGCAATTTTCTCTCCTTTGCGGCAAAGCTTGGCCGTCACCTCGGGGCAGAACTCGAAACGCTGGCATCGCAAGTCGATTTGCGAAATCAGCGACCGCCGGAACACCTTGTAGCACGTCGCCTCATCGTGAATTCCCGCCCCATAGAGCAGATTCGTGAGATGGGTCAGAAATTTGGCTCCCAGAAAGAATCGCAGCCCCCGCTCCGGACGATCCGGGCGCACGCCGTACACTACATTGGCCCGGTTTTCTTTCAGTGGTTGCAGCAACGCTGGATAATCGCGCGGATCGTATTCCAGATCCGAATCCTGAATCAGTACATATTCTCCGTGGGCATATCGCAGCGCCGAGCGAATCGCCGCTCCTTTGCCGCAGTTCTTTTCATGGAAAACCACAGTGACGTCGCTCACCAGCGGCATCGATCGCAATTTCTCGCGCGTTCCGTCGGTCGAACCGTCATCCACAATAATGATTTCTTTTTTGACCGGCGAATCGTGAATCGCCTGCAGCAGTTCATCCACATGGGCCACCTCGTTATATACGGGCACAATCACCGACACGCATCCGGCCCGCTCATTGGCGGCGGCAGTATCGCGCGTGGGTGCTCTTAAAGTTACTTCCATAACATGCAAAAGACAGGGCTACCGCCTGCCTTCAATGATTTAGTTTTCTAAAATATACCATCGAAAATTCCAACCCGGATTTCGATCGCGCGGTGTTGCCGGCACCCTTATCGTCACGGCTTTTCCTCCACTCCTTGGTGTTTGCTCTATTGTGGCAGGGGTTCCCGCGGCGTCGCATAGTAGCCGGCACGGGCCTGAATTTTATAATTCTGCTTGCACTTGATTTCGATCTTCCGGTAACTGCCATCGAGCGTCGTGTTCGTCGGTGTGTAGCCAAGATTGTATTGGCTGCGCAGCTCGGCCGCGATCTGATCGAATGCCTCTCGGAGTTTGTCAAACTTGTTGCCGACATTAATGACGCGGCCTCCGGTCGCCTCGGTCAGCTTGCGCATCTCGCTCTCGCCCGAGTAGCCCATCTGAAACGATCCATAAAATCCCCGATCGGCGCACAGCAGCACGTACACGATCGCATCCGCCCGCTGCGCGGACTCAATCGCATCCTGGATTTTGAGCTGGCTGCCTTCATCCTCGCCATCCGTCAGCAGGATCATCGCCTTCCGTCCCACTTCCTTCGCTAGCATGTCATGTGAAGAGAGATACACGGCATCGTAAAGCACGGTTCCGCGATTAATCCCCGCGGTCGGCACCGGCCCGCCGCCTGCACCCGGAATCGGTCCAGTGGCATACCCCGTGTTGATCCTGACTTTGTTCATCGCCGCCTGCAGTAGATGAACGTCGCGGGTGTAATCCTGCACCAGTGTGGCGTCTACATTGAAATCGATGACGTACGCTTCGTCTTTATCCGTAAGGATCTGCCGCAGAAACGCTCCGCCAACCTGCTTTTCCATATCCAGCACGTTGCGCTGGCTGCCCGAAGAATCAATCAGAATGCCAAGCGTGAGCGGCAGGTTCGACTCCGCCGCGAAATACTTGATCGTCTGCGGTTTCCCGTCCTCGAGGACCTGGAAGTCATCCTTTGTCAGATTGGGAATCAGCGCGCCATGCTTGTCTTTCACGTTGAAGAACAATCCAACCACGTTGACGTTGACCTTCAAGGTTTCTGCCGGCTCCTCGTGCTGGGCCTTCTGATCTGCCGCGGAGCTCTGACCGGAAGGCGACTGAGCCGCCGCATCGGCCGGTGGCGGGGCAGATGTTTGAGCCGTGGCCGGGGGAACGACCGCGCTCAAGCAGATGGCAAAAACCACCCAGCCGGGGACGGCAATGCGGGCTCGGGCAAATTTCTCAAAACCTGACAATTTGCTCATGCGATGAATCCTTTTGAGGCTTTTTGTTAGTCTAAGTCTTAGGGGTTAGATGCGCCAAATGGAGGGGGATTGCCCATTCCGCCGAAAACTTCCAGCGAACTGCTGGGGGAATGTTCGGGGTTTTCCTTTCCGCGATTTTTGGGCGAACTCCGGTATTCATAGTTTTGAACTCGTGGCAAAATAGGGTGACCAACAGGCGGTGTGTGTGACCATGAAGACGGTGGCTGGCGGCAGAAACAAACCGGGCGGAGCAACTGGTTCTGCTTCTTTATGCGCTTTGGCGTGCCTCTCCGTATCGCTTTTGTTCGCCGCTCCCGCGGCTGTCGCGCAAACTACCAGCCCGTCCGCCGGCGCTTCGGATCAGTCGTCTCAGACTCCATCGAATCAGGCTCCGTCAAGCCCGGCGCCCTCCACCAAACCTCAATCGAATGACGATGTTCCCGATGCTCCCTCCGCCGTGCAGCCGCCCGCGCCCGAACCTCCGGCGGTCGAACGGCCGCAGCCGCAGGAGGAAAGCGCCAAGCCCGCTCCCGTCGAGCGCAATCCCTGGACCAATCAGCCGATCAACCAGCCGGCCAGTACCCAGCCGGCTAATCCTGCCGGCACCACTGCGCCGCCTCCCATGCCGCCGGTAAAGACCGTCCCTCCGGGAACCACCCCGAAACCTAACGCGCAGCAGGAACTCTACACGTTCAAAGTTCGCACCAACTTCGTCGAGGTCCCGGTAACCGTAAAGACCAAGGATGGCCGCATGGTCGACGGTTTGCTCCCCTCCGACTTCAGCGTCTATGAGAACAACGTCAAGCAGAAGCTCACCTTCTTCACCTCCGACCCTTTTGCGCTTTCCGTCGCGATTGTGCTTGATCTGGGAATGTCGGATTCCGCCGTGCAGGAGATCAACAAGACCTTTTCCGCTCTGGTCGGCGCATTCGCTCCCTATGACGATGTTGCCCTCTATACCTACAGCAGCACGGTAAGCCAGGTCAGCGGCTTCATGGAGCCCACCCCGAAGCTGACCGCGCTCTTTAACCAGACGAAAATGGATCGGGGACGAGAGAACGGTGTCGCCGTGCTGAGTGGGCCTCTTGCGCCCAACGGCCCCATCATCAACAACATTCCCATGGGAAGTCCGACTGAACCGGTCTATACCCCGACCAAACAAGCGCACGTGCTGAATGACGCGATTCTTCGCGCCGCTCTAGACCTGCGCAAAGAAAGCCGCGAACGGCGCAAGATCATCCTGGTAATCGGAGATGGCCGGGAATATGGCAGCCAGGCAAGCTATAAAGATGTGCTCCGGCTCCTGCTTTCTAATGAAATTCAGGTGCGGGCGATCGCAGTCTCCAGCGCTGCGATCCCGATTTATGACAAACTCGAGCGCCTGCGCCTGCCCAAAGAGGGCTACGACAACATCCTGCCGAGGTACACCTGGGCGACCGGCGGCGGAGCGCCGCTCGCCCGGCTCACGCGCAGTGCGATTGATTCAACCTACGCCAAGGCCATGAGCGAAGTACGCAACCAGTACACATTGGGCTATATCCCGAGCAAGCCGAAGACCTCGGTTACTTCGGCCAAGCGCGAGATCGAAGTGCGCGTCGATCGTCCCGGCCTGATCGTCCAGGCGAAGGACGGATACTATCCCGCTCCGCCCGCCGCTCGCTGAAAGCTGGTCGATCCTAATTGCCGATCAAAAAAGGGCTCGAAGCGCATCGTCTAACGGGGGTCACCTGAGTAACCTGCATCCGGCTGAGCCTGTGTGATATAAAAGCCCGAAGCCCCCAACAGGGACATTTTTGCGCCGGCTAGGCGTCCGCGAGGGTGTGCGGCCCGCGCTTTCTGAGGAAAGTCTTGAGTTTCATCAACTTCGCAGCCCGCGAGATCAATTGCAAGATCGTGTATTACGGTGCCGGGTTGGGCGGCAAAACCACGAATCTGCAGATGATCTATCAGAAGACCGCGGAACAGCAGAAGGGAAAGATGATCTCGCTCGCCACCGAAACTGAGCGAACTCTGTTCTTTGACTTTCTCCCGCTCGATCTCGGCTCAGTGCGCGGTTTTAAGACCCGCATCCATCTTTATACAGTTCCCGGCCAGGTTTTCTATGACGCCAGCCGCAAACTCATCCTGCGCGGTGTCGATGGCATCGTGTTCGTCGCCGATTCGCAGGAGCCGCGTATGGATGCCAACGTCGAGGCCCTCGACAATCTTATGTCGAACTTGAAAGAGCATGGCTACGACTTCAATAAAATTCCCTATGTCCTGCAACTCAACAAGCGCGATCTGCCCAACATCTTGTCGGCGGAAGCGCTGAGCAAAGAACTGCGCAGGAAGAATGAACCGGTGCTCGAGGCCGTAGCTTTTCAGGGCACGGGCGTGTTTGAGACGCTCAAGGAAATCGCCAAGCAGGTTCTCACCGAACTCAAAGCCGGCGGATAAGCCGGTATCCGGACAGGATTAAACTTCCCGATGGCGCGTCGTTTCTCGCGGGGAAGATCCGGCCGCTGGGAATCCCAGGGTACTCCGGTTACTTGCCGCTCTGCGCTCTTCGCGCTGCAATAAGCCTTTGCGGAGCGTTATGGGACTGGGGCGCGCTTTAGGACTCATCGGCACGGTCATCACACTCGCGGTCGGCATGTACTTCTATTCTCTGCAGGTCCGGAACCTGCAGCCGTCGGCGGGCGGTGCGCCGAGCGAAGAGACCGCCCTCACCACCGGCGTAAAAATGGACTTGATCGGCATCGCCAACGCCGAGCGCGGCTACCTGGCCGCGCAAGGCAAGTACGCCTCCCTCGACGACCTCGTCTCCGGCGGCTATCTCACCATCCGCCGCGAACGCCCGCCATACGTTTTCGATGTTTCCATCACTTCCGCCGGTTTCAGCGCCACGGCCACGCGCACGACCAAAGGCTCGCCCGCGCAGATGTGGGTCACCGAGAACATGGAAGTGCAATCCTCGGACTAGAAGCCAAAGCAATACCGGGCGCGGCCGGCTCCAAATGCAAAAAAATGGCGCCGGAATATTCCGGCGCCTTTGAGAACGCTCGCGAGATGCGGTCTAGCGAGTCTCTTACCTACCAAACTTGGCTTGCGATTCTCACTTGCTCTCCGCACTGGGACTGGCTCCCAAATCGCGGCGACTGTTAACCGCCGTGCGCGCGGCTCGTGCCGCTGGCATATTCGCGGCTGCTGCTCCATAGCGCTCCAGCAGAACCGGAGCCATCGTATTCTCCGCTTCCTTCACGAAAATCATCTGCGTCTCCGAAGCCATGTCCACGCGCACAAAATCTCCCAGCTTCACTTGCCCGGTGGCGACTAAATTCGCCAGCGGAAAAACCAGGTGCCGCTCGATGGCCCGCTTCAGGTGCCGCGCCCCATACCGGGGATCCGTGCCTTCTTTCAGCAGGAACTCTTTTACCCGGCCGGTGCAATTGAAGACAAACTGGTTGGTTCCGGCAGCTGTAAGCACGCGTTGCTGCACCATGCCGAGTTCAATGTCCAGAATCTGCGCCAGATGCTCATCGCGCAGCGTCTTGAACACGACCGTCTTGTCGATGCGGTTCATGAATTCGGGCGTGAACTTGCGCCGGGCGGCTTCGACCGCGGTGCGCTGAATCTTGTCGTCGAGATTGTTATCGACCTCGACCGCCTTCGGCGCAAACCCGAAACCGCCGTCGACCAGGTTCGTCATCTCGCCCGCACCCAGGTTCGAAGTCAGAATAATGATGCATTGAGAGAGATCGACACGGCGGTTGTCACCCAATGTCAGCGTTGCTTTATCCAAAATTCCCAGAAGTAACTGCCACAGCGAGTCGCTGGCCTTCTCGATCTCGTCAAACAGCAGGATCGAGAGCTTCAGCTTTTCCGTGAACCACTGATTCAGCGCTTCCTGCGTTAGCAGCGGATGCGTCTCGCGATGACCCAAGTATCCCGGAGGCGAGCCGATCAGCTTGGCAATCTCGTGCGAGTGCTGGAACTCGGCGCAATCGATCTTGATGCACGCATGCGAATCGCCGAATAGCGACTCGGCCATCGCCTCGACCACTCGCGTTTTGCCCGATCCGGTCGGCCCGAGGAAAAGCAGGTTGCCCACCGGACGATTTGGTGCGTTCAACCCAGCCAGAAACATCTGGTAGATCTCAGCGACCTTTTCAATGGCCTGGTCCTGACCCACAATGCGCCGGCGCAGAGCAGCTTCAAACTCCCCGGCGTCGTTGCTGCGGCGGTTCGGATCGAGTACGGTAGCGAGATTCGTTCTCATAATCTGTTCGTCAGTCCCCGGGGCCGTATCCTCGGCCTTTTCTGGCTTGCTTTCAGCGCTCGACCTTCGCGGCTCCCCGCTTCGAATGACAAAAATGACAAAATCTGTCAACCGGAGCCGGCTGTTTGCGCCTCAGCCTGCCCTCAAATGAGCAAGCGGTTCGCCATGCATGGCCAATTGCTCAGGGCCTCCAAAACCCCACTTTTGCTGGATTTAGATGGCTGGCAAGAGATATTAGTCCAATCGCCGGTGGAAATAGAAGACTGATCAAGAGAAATACTTTGCGCAAGATGGAAAGCAACTCCCGCGCATGGGGAACCTCAGCCGTCGGCTGCGCTTTCGATACTGCGTTCTTGTCTGCTGAGCCCTCTAGGTCTTCTGGTCGGTGTTCGTTATCGCTGCCTAATAATCCCGATTTCTCTGGTCTCATCCCAGGGGAGATGACCGCCCGTAACTAGCTAACGCCAGGCCTCCAAGTTAGCATCGCGTCGGGTCGTTCTCGGAGGACTTCTTGCGCCGCTCGTCTGTTCTGACCATCACCGCCGCGTCCTGCTTGTTGTGCGGAGTTTCTGCCTTTCATCTCAATTCGCACCGCTCTCTCGCACTCGCCGCGCCCGACCAGGCCCAGCAATCGCAGCCCGCAGCCTCATCGACTGCGCAGCCAGGTTCATACCCTGTGCAACCGGCCGCAATGTTGGTTGAGGCCGTTCCTCAGTCCGCCCAGTTGATGCCAGCTAGCGCCACCGTTCCCAGCGCCGTTCAGCCGGCCGATTTAACGTCGTCCGTTCGCACGCCTTCAACTTCTACCCAGCTTTACAACACGAAGCGCGGAGATACCCTCCCTGCCATCGCTCGACATTATTTAGGGCAAACTTCGTACCTGACTTCTTCCGAATTGGCCGATGCCATCCGCGCCACCAACAAACTCGGCTCCAGCAATCTCGTAAAAGCCGGCCAGCAGATCACCATCCCTGGAATTCTTCCCGCTCCCATCGTCGCGCACACAGTTCCGGTTCCCAAAGACTTTGAAGTCCGCGCCATCTACCTCACCGGAATCATGGCCGCGAGCGACCACGGGCTGCGCATCATCCGCCAGTGGCGCCAGGTCGGCGGCAACGCCATCGTTTTCGATATCAAGGACTCCGACGGCAGCGTGAACATTCCTTACGAGCACGCGTTGCTCGGCAAGCACAACATTTACATTCACGATCTGCCCAAGTTCGTTCAATTCCTGCATTCCGAGAACATGCACGCCATCGCGCGCGTCGCCATCTTCCGCGACCAGCGCCTGGTCACCGAGCATCCTGAGCTCGCGGTCCGCTCGAAGAAAACCGGCCAGCCCTGGCGCGAGAACGGCAAGCTCGTCTGGACCGACTCCTCCAACCCCAAAGTTCAGGATTACAACATCGCCCTCGCCAAATACGTCGCCCAAACCGGCGCCGATGAAATTCAGTTCGATTACGTACGCTTCCCCGCCGAAGGCGACCAGAAAGACGCGAGCTTCGTTTTCCAGAAAGATCACCCGTCGTGGCAGCGCTCCGACGTCATCTCCGATTTCCTGCGCAAGGCTTACGCCGAGCTTCACCCCACCGGCGTTCTGCTCTCGCTCGATGTCTTCGGAGTCATGGCGTGGCAGCGCCAGGTCGATCTCTCTCACACCGGCCAGGACATCGTAAAGATGGCCCAGTATTGCGACGTGCTCTCGCCCATGATCTACCCGTCGCATTTCTTCGGCATGGATAACATCGCCCGCCCCGGCGACGCTCCCGAACACTTCATCGCCGAATCCATGGAGCGCTTCGAGGCCATCACCCATCCCGATGCAAAAGAGATCCAGGCGGAAAAAGCCGATGCGAAAAGCAGCGGGAAAAATTTAAGCGAAAAAGCCTCGAACGAAAAAGCCTCTGACGAAAAAACGACTGCCGAAAAATCTTCTGAGCAAGCCATCGACGGAAAAACCCTCGGCGGTGTCGTGATTCGTCCCTGGCTGCAAGCCTTCCACTGGCGCACAAAAACCTATTCGCCGGAATACATCAAGATTCAGGTAGCAACCGCAAAAGAAAAAGGCGGTATCGGATTCTTGTTCTGGAACGCCGCCAACGACTACTCCAAGCCTTACACCGCCATGCCCGAAATGAAAGCCGAAAATCTGAAATCCGGCCCAAACGGCCAACCCAAATACTTCCGTGGCGACGAACTCCCCAGCTCAACCATCCGCGCCGCCTTGTCGCCAGCGAACTAGCGCCGCTCATGTAGGGACAGCCGCCCTCGGCTGTCCAAGACTCTGTTATCACTCGCTGATTTGCAGATCTGCCGGGGCGCCCCATCCAAACCTTCTTTCAGCTTGGCTGGGATTTGTTTTTTGGTGGCGCAGCGCTTCAGCGCAGCGATCAAATCTGCCGCCCCAACCCCTGTCATTCCGACCGAGCCGGAGCCTGAGCGAAGTCGAAGGGGACGGCGAGTGGAGGAATCCCTATCAGCGCCTCGGACCCCACTCTCGTGTCATTGCATTCCTCAACTCAGTAATGTAAAAAGGACGCCGAACGTGAGGGGGTCACGCGGAACGCGTGACCCTTTTTTTCGTCGATCCGCAACTATCGCGCGATGAAACCAGGAGGAGAGCTATGCGAGAACTCGGAGCAGCTGCACTCGTTCTTTTGTCGGTGTGCGCCACCGCGGGAAGGAGCAGAAAAGATATCCCGCCCGCGCCACTCCCCGCAATCGTGATAAACGCACACAAAATCTTCCTCACGAACGGCGGGGGGAACGACCTAGCCTACGACGCGTTCTACGCCGAGATGACAAAATGGGGAAAATACGAGGTGGTCGGTTCGCCAGACGAGGCCGACCTCATCGTCGAGCTTGCATATCGAGTGGATCAGAGGGGGACACGGGTCTGGAGCTCGACCAACACGTACAACGGCACCACCCAAGTCCACAGCGCCCAAATCGTCGACCCCCAACTAATACTCACGATCTACGACGCGAAATCCAAGAACTCCCTCTGGTCGACGATTGACCACAGACGTCTGGCGCGCAGAGAAAAGAATCGCGAGAAAGAGACGATCAACTCGGCCGAAAGGCTTGTGGACGAGCTAAAAACGAGGGCGACGCTCCAATAGCATAAACAAAATGCGCCCCAAAGAAAAGAAATAACTATGAAGGGTAGGCTGTCAGTCCGGATATCAGCGGTGATCTCCGCCACAGCACTCTCGCTGGCTGCCCTACATGTCGCCCGTCCCAACCTCGCCATAGATGGAAAGCTTATCGCACTCCTATTAGTCGCCATTGCGCCATGGCTCGGCACCATCTTCGAAAGCCTGGAGTTCCCTGGAGGCTGGAAGATAAAATACCGCGACCTAAAAGACACAGAGATCAGAGCACGGGAGGCGGGACTACTGCCAGCCAGCAGTCGAGACCAACCCAATCACCTCGTAGCTCTCGTGGAGCGAGACCCGAACCTTGCACTCGCGGGACTGAGAATAGAAATCGAGAAGAGACTTCGAAAGATTGCCGAACAGAAAGGGATCGACACGAACCGACTAGGCCTTGGACAGCTGCTGCGCAAACTCACGGAAGCGCACGCGCTCTCAGCGGAGGCGAGCTCGGCATTAGCGGACATGACCAACACGCTGAACCTAGCCGCACATGGAGCGAGCGTCGAGCCGCAGGCGGCTGCTTGGACGATGCATGCCGGTCCGGAAATCCTTTCCGCCCTCGACTCAATGGCGGGAGAACAATGACGCCCCTAGGCCCGGACCTGAACCCCGAAAACATTCAGCAAAAGCTTCTTCGACCCCACCCTGTGATCTCCAACCTTGTCTTCCGTAGCCCGCCCATTCCTAAAATGAAACAATGTCAGCCGTCGCAGAGATTCGCGAGCAAATCCGCAGCCGTTTGTTCGCCACTCCCTGCGGCGTACCCAACGACATCCGCAACGCCAGCTTTTTCAGGGGTTTTGGTCGCAGCAAGGCCAAGCACTAGACCCGGCGGGTCAGCCCACCCCTTGACGCGGCTCCCATAGTCATAATATTATGACCATAGGAATACTGCAATGAAACAGATGCCTGCCGGAACATTCAAAGCTCAATGTCTTGCCGTCATGGACCGCGTTTCACAAACCGGAGAGCCGTTGGTGATCACCAAGCACGGCAAGCCAGTTGTCAAACTCGTTCCCGCCGAAGATCAGTCCGGCGATATGTTCGGCTATATGAAAGGCAAGGCGAAGATCGTCGGCGATATCGTGTCGCCGCTTCCGGAAAAGTGGAAACACAAGTGATTCTTCTCGACACGCATGCTCTGCTCTGGATGGCGCACGACGACCCGCGCTTGTCAAAGCGCGCCCGTGAAGCCATTATCGAGGCGAAGCGAACCACGGGTGTGGCCGTTGCAAGCATCAGTCTCCGCGAAGTGGCGTGGCTGGCGCACAATGGCCGAATCATCGTCAGCGGAAGCGTGGAATCGTTTGTGAGGGAACTGGTGTCGCGGGTCATCGTGAGGCCGATTACTCCGGAGATTGCTGCGCTTTCCGTCCGCCTGCCTGACGAGTTTCCCAAAGACCCGGCTGACTGCCTGATCGCCGCTACCGCCATGGCTGAAGGCATGCCGTTGGTTACAGCCGACGGGCACATTCGACGTACCAAAGGGCTGGAGATGATCTGGTGAACCTCGGCTATAATGGTCTGTAACGTGGGTTGGGTTTGGCGCCTCGTCTCCGCAGTCCAGAGGAAGCATTCAGCCTCGTTACCGCAAGACTGCATCCAATCAAGCTGGCCCCGCAAAGGCCGCAAGGAGTCCTGCATGGCGATCCAGAAGATGGAGAATATCTGGCACAACGGCAAGCTCATCCCTTGGGATGAGGCGACCATTCATGTGATGTCGCACGTGGTCCACTACGGCTCTTCGGTTTTCGAAGGGATCCGCTGCTACGCGCCGCCGTCGGGGCCGGCCATTTTCCGCGCCAACGAGCACATCCAGCGCCTGCTCGATTCCGCCAAGGTGTACCGCATCGACGTCGATTACACTCGCGATGAGATCGTCAAGGCCATGTGCGAGACCGTGGGCAGCAACGGCACCTGGCCGTGCTACGTGCGCCCCATCATTCTGCGCGGCTACGGCGAGGCGGGAGTGAATCCGTTCAACTCGCCGACCGAGGTTTACATCGTCAATTATCCCTGGGGAAAATATCTCGGCGGCGAACACGAAGGCTGCGACGCTTGCGTCTCTTCCTGGACCCGCATCGCGCCCAATACCTTGCCCGCAATGGCAAAATCGGGCGCCAACTACATGAACTCGCAGTTGATCAAAATGGAAGCCATCGTCAATGGCTTTGCCGAAGGCATCGCGCTTGACGTGAACGGATACGTCAGCGAAGGCTCGGGAGAGAATGTGTTCGTCGTGCATCGCGGCAAGCTGATCACCGCGCCTTTGGGCAATTCGGTTCTCCCCGGAATCACCCGTGATTCCGTGCTGCAGATTGCGCGCGATCTTGACATTCCGCTGGTCGAGCAGATGATTCCGCGCGAAATGCTGTACATCTGCGACGAAGCGTTCTTCACCGGCACTGCGGCCGAAATCACGCCCATCCGCTCCGTCGACAAAATCAAGGTCGGCAAGGGCGCAATGGGGCCAATCACCAAAGCGATTCAGAAGGAGTTCTATGCCATTGTCCGCGGCGAAAAATCCGATCACCATGGCTGGCTCACTCCTGTGCCGGTAAGAAGCAAGCAGCCGGTGGAGGTATAATTCCTCTCCACAATCGGAACCTGGGGCGGCGCGGCATGCGCCCCTTTTCGGTTTGTTTAGCCCGGAAAAACATAACGCTTCACCCAGGAGGAAGATCTATGTCCGAACAAGGTTTGACGCCTGAATTCGCCCAAGCTTATTGCGCGATGATGCTCGATGGCATCGCGCGAGAAGGGGAAATCACCAAGAAGGTTATCGCCGCTGTGCCGGATGCAGCCTCGCATTACCGGCCGGATCCGAACGCTCGCACGGCGCAGGAACTGGCCTGGCACATCGCAAACACAGATGTTCAGTTCCTCGATGGAATCGCCGATCTGAAGTTCAACATGCAGAACCCCGAGCACAAACCGCAGACTTCAGCCGATGTCGTCGCCTGGTATGACGAGAACCTCAAGCGCGGGGTAGCCCGCGTGGCTGCGCTGACGCCGGAACAATTGCTCACGCCGATCGGCTTTTTCGGTGTGTTCAACCTGCCCGCCGTGCTCTACCTGGGATTCCTGAATAACCACAGCATTCACCACCGGGGCGAGTTGGCGACTTATCTCAGGCCCATGGGATCGAAAGTGCCTTCGATCTACGGCGGCAGCTATGATGAGCCCTTTCAACCGCCGGCTGAGAATGCCGCCTAGGATCAATTATCGAGACAAAAAACAGAGGCCGCCCGACAAGGGCGGTCTTTGTAATTAGGCTCCCCCAGAGCAACGGTTTGAACGGCGTTACAGCTTTCTTCCGCGCGCCAGAACTACCTGCTAAATTCTAAGCTGGTGTCTCCCTCCGAAGAATACGTGCAGCGTCTGAGTGCTCGCGAAGCACGCGTCGCGCAGTACGAGAAAATCCATATTCGCTTGGGAAATGTCCGGCTCATACTGGCTTTGCTCGCCGCGGGGATTGGGTGGGCAGCATTCCGCCGGCACGAACTTTCGGCCTATTGGCTGATCTTGCCTGCGGCACTCTTCGTGGGAATCGCCAACTACCATTCGCGCGTTCTCCGGGCTCGCGACCTCGCCGGCCGTGCGGCCGCATTTTATAAAAAAGGTCTTGCTCGCATCGAGGATCGTTGGTCAGATATCGGCGAAACCGGTGAGCGCTTCGACGATCCTCATCACGTGTATGCCGCCGATCTCGATTTGTTCGGCAAGGGCGGTGTTTTTCAACTACTGTCGACGGCACGAACGCGCATGGGCGAAGAAAGGCTGGCCAGTTGGCTGCTTTCGCCCTCGCCGGTCGAGCAGATCCGCGAACGGCATGCGGCAGTCTCGGAGCTACGGGCGCAACTCGATCTACGCGAAGACTTGGCGGTGCTTGGTGCGGATGCCGGCGTAGGCGTGCATCCCGAGGCTCTACAGAAATGGGCAGAAGCCGCAAATCGCATGCGCCCAATGTGGCTGCTCTGGCTGGCTCCGATGCTTGCCGTTGCGACGGTTCTTAGTGCTGTGGTGTGGGCGGAGTGGGATATAGTTACGCCTCTCATCGTTCTGGTTGCGATCGAAGCAGTATTTACCTATCGTCTGCGGAACGCGCTCGAAGAAGTGTTGCACGGCGCGGAACATGCGCTTCGCCAGCTCGATCTGCTTTCTGCCGTCCTGGCTCGAGTCGAAGCCCACACGTTCCATTCTGCGGAACTTCAATCTCTGCAACGGTCTCTTCTTTCGGGATCCGTCGCCAGCTCCCGCGCAATTGCCTCGCTCCGCACCGTAGTGAATTTGATCGACTCGCGGCATAATCTTCTTGTGCGGATCATCGACGCTCCGCTGATGTACTCCGTACAAGTGGGCTTCGCGGCAGAGCGCTGGCGGCAGGCCCACGGCCTCTCGACGCGAGCGTGGCTGAACGCTGTCGGAGAAATTGAAGCCCTGCTCAGTATGGCGGCCTACAGCTTCGAGCATCCAGCAGATCCATTTCCTGAATTTATGGAGGGCGCACCATGTTTTGATGCGGAAGGGCTCGGTCATCCGCTGATTGCTGCGGCAACTTGCGTTCGCAACGCCGTGCACCTGGGCGGGGACGAAGCGCGCGTGCTGCTGGTGAGCGGTTCCAATATGTCCGGCAAGAGCACGCAGCTGCGAGCGGTCGGCACGAACGTTGTACTGGCGATGGCCGGTGCTCCCGTGCGCGCGCATCGCTTGCGGCTGACGCCGTTGATGGTCGGCGCCAGCATTCGCATCAATGACTCGCTGCAGGAAGGAAGCTCGCGCTTCTATGCCGAGATCACGCGGCTGCGGAAGATTTTCGACATAGCGCGATGCGCGCTGCCGTTGATCTTCCTGCTGGATGAGCTACTGCAAGGGACCAACTCGAAAGACCGGCGGATCGGCGCAGAAGGAATTGTGCGCGCGCTGTTGAATCGCGGAGCGATTGGGCTAATAAGCACGCATGACCTCGCGCTGACCGACATCGGCGGATCTCTTGATGGCGCCGTGCGCAACGTTCACTTTCAAGATGAGCTTGAAGATGGAAAGATGACATTCGATTACATCCTGCGCGAAGGAGTGGTCACCAAGAGCAACGGGTTGGAGCTGATGCGCTCAATTGGGCTCGAGGTGTAATTCCAGATTGCATACGGCTACTCAATCTCTGCTTGCACAGTTCGCGGATGCATTTCCGCGCAGTGCGCAACGTCAGACTCACGTGGCTCGTGCTCCCGGCCGCGTCAACCTGATTGGAGAACACACCGATTACAACGAAGGATTTGTGCTGCCGGGAGCGATCGCCTTCGAAACTCGCGTGGCTTGCTCGCCGAACGATTCCGGCCAGCTGACAATGCGCTCGCTGCAACAAAAACACGAGTTCAATTTTGCCATCGATGATCCTGCACCGCTGCCGCGACGCGATTGGACAGACTATGTTCGCGGTGTGCTGATCGAACTGCGACGAAGTGGATCTGCAATCGGAGGCGCCGATCTTCTCATCGACGGGCGCGTACCTATGAACGCAGGGCTGAGTTCTTCGGCTGCGCTTGAAATCGCCACTGCGCTTGCGTTATTGGAGGCGAGCCAAACCGCGTTCCCTCCTGTGGAACTCGCGCGGCTCTGCCAGCGCGCAGAGAACAATTTTGTTGGAGCGCGTTGCGGGATCATGGATCAGTTTTCTTCCGTCAGCGGGCGCGCCGGCCACGCGATTCTGCTCGATTGCCGATCGCTGCAGGCGACTTATGTGCCGCTGAGCGAGAATGTGGAGATCGTAATCTGCAACACCATGGTCAAGCACTCGGTTGCGGCTGGAGAATACAACCGGCGGCGAGCGGAATGCGACGAGTGCGTGAGATTTTTCAGAAGCAAGGGGTTGGAGATTGCGAGCCTCCGCGATTTGAGCGAACAGGAGTTTACGAGCTACGGCTCGGGCCTTCCGGAAGTTTTGTTCCGGCGATGCCGCCACGTGCTGACCGAAAACTCCCGCGTGACGCTGGCTGCCGCCGCACTCGAGCACGAGGATCTTGCGATCGCGGGACGACTGATGTACGAATCACACGCAAGTTTACGTGACGACTACGAAGTAAGCTGCCCGGAGTTGAACCTAATGGTGGATCTGGCGAAGAACGTGCCCGGAATTTATGGCTCGCGCATGACCGGCGGCGGTTTTGGCGGATGCACGGTGAGCCTGGTGGCGCACGACGCGGTTGAAGGGTTCAAGAACGAGGTGGCTCGCAAATATGAAGACGCGACTCGCATTCAGCCAGAAATTTATGTCACCACGCTGGTCGATGGAGCCGGCAGGGAGAAGTAAATTCAGCGGAGGCCTGTGCCGAAGATGTTCGAACTGAATGGGATTTCTCATCGCCGGCTGAATCCGCTGACCGGCGAGTGGGTGCTGGTTTCTCCGCACCGGACCGACAGGCCGTGGCTGGGGCAGGTGGAGAAAACGAGCCGGGAACCGATTGCGGCCTATGATCCTTCCTGCTACTTGTGTCCGGGAAACGAGCGTGCCGGTGGAGCACGAAATCCGCAGTATTCCTCGACATTTGTTTTTGACAATGATTTTTCGGCGCTGCAGCGTGAACTGTCGCGGGAGATTTCTACCGCACCGAAGCATGATCTCCCAGGCAGAGATTTCTTGGTCGCAAAGCCCGAGCGAGGAATCTGCCGCGTCGGATGCTTTTCGGCTCGCCACGATTTAACGCTTGCGAGCATGAGCGCCGCAGAGATCGAGCGCATCGTGGATATGTGGTCGGAACAGTTCAGGGAATTGAGCGCCATCGACTTCGTGCGGTACGTCCAGATTTTCGAAAACCGAGGGGCTTTGATGGGGGCGAGCAATCCTCATCCCCATTGCCAGATCTGGGCGACGGAATCGATCCCGAACGAACCGGCGAAAGAGCAGCGAGGGCTGACGAATTACCTGCAGCAACATAACCGCTGTTTGCTCTGCGACTATCTCGAGTACGAACTCAGCCACGAAAGGCTGATTTATCAGAACGCGGCCTTCGCTGTGGTTGTGCCTTTCTGGGCCGTCTGGCCGTTTGAAACCATGATTGTTTCACGCCGTCATTTGCCCGATCTCAGCCACCTTGATGAGCAGTCCAGAAAACAGCTCGCGCAGACCGTGCAGCAAATCACTCGCTGCTACGATCAGCTTTTCGATGCCCCGTTTCCCTATTCGATGGGATTTCATCAGCAGCCGGCGGATGGCGAGCAGCACAGCGAGTGGCATCTGCACGCGCATTTCTATCCCCCCCTGCTGCGCTCGGCGACGATTCGCAAATTCATGGTTGGCTTCGAAATGCTGGGAAGTCCGCAGCGGGACATTACTGCGGAATCGGCAGCCGAGAAGCTACGAGAAATTTGCCGGAGCCTGTAAAACTCCTCAGGATCCTCGGATTCAAGAGCCGCCTTCAAGAAAACTCTTTTCTCAACTTCAGAACGCAAACATTAGCAGCAGATCGATACGGCGCGTGGCATTGCCAGAGTAGCTGAAAGGTCCGTCGGCGAGCGAATTGTACTTGCCCACCAGGCCGGAATCGATGTCCGCGATTGGCGGCCCAAGATTCACGCGATTGATCGCGTTGCGCGCGGAAACAGTGAAGGTCAGGTTGTAGCGATGGTTGGTCGTCGACCCCCCGAACGGATTACCGCCACCACCGCCTCCGGTCAAACCGCGGCCACCCAATCCTCCGCCGTGGTAACCGCCGTGATGCGGGCCGTCTCCGGCGCTGCCGCCCGTCTCGGGTCCGAAACCGACAGTTTTGCTAAGCCGCAGGCTGAGACTGATGTTCGTCGGGCCGGTGCCGTAGTTGATGGGAAGGATGCTTTGACCGAGCGCAGGGGCGTTGTTGAATGTGCCAAGGGAAGTGCAGATGACATTGGCCGACTGAACTACTCTGCCTGCGCAGGTGCTCGACGATACAAGGGCCGGCCGGTCATTGTAAGTGTCGAAGCCGTAAAGATCCTGGCCCACGGTGAGGTTATAGGGCGAGCCCGAATCCACAATCAGGAACGGACTCAAGCGGATCAGGTAAGGCAGCGAAATCGAGCCGCCGATCAACCCGCGATCGTGGGTGTCGAACGAGGCTCGGCCATAATCGGCCATGGGATCGTAGGGATTCGAAACAAATTCCGGAGTGCTAAGCGAACCGCCGGAGGTGAATCCGCCGGTCACGGATGTGTTGCTGTTGATGGGGCTGCCCGTGCCGAGGTCGCTGTTAGCGTAGTTCATCATGTAGAAGCCGAACAGCGAGAGCTTCGACCCGGCGCTGACGCGGAAGTTCGCAATCAGCTCGTTCTGCCGATAGACGCCTTCGGAATCGTACTGGAATAGGTTGTCATTGCCGTAGGTTCCGGCCAGCGGCCGCACGCCGGAACCTGGAACAGTCGGGTCAAACGTGCCGGGCAGCGGGGCATTCACGTTGCGAATGAAAAACTGCCGATCCCCGATCGAGTTCAGATAAGTAAGGGCGACCGTTGCATTCTTCGTAACCTGGCGCTCCACGCTCGCCGCCGATTGCAGCGTGTAAGGCGCGCGCAAATTCGAGGCGGCCTGGTAATAGGTCGGCGAGGTCTCCGGCGCCAGCGTTGCAAGCTCGCTGGGGGTGGGGACGTTCGGGTAAAACGTGGGATTGTTCACCACGTAAGGAGTTTGTCCCCGGCCATCGGGATTCAAGCGCTCGGTCTGGAGCGCCAGGTCGTAGGCGAAGCGGTTGTAGAAAATGCCCAGACCGGCGCGAATCACGGTTTTTGGCGGCGTTTTCTTCGATCCTCCCAGGCCCCAGGAAAGAGTCATGCGCGGGCCGAGGTCGGCGTGGTGGCTGATGTGGTTCTGGGTTTCGAATCGCAGGCCGTAGCTGAGCGTCAGGTTCGGACGAATCTTCCAGTCGTCCTCGGCATAGAGACCGGCATCGACGTAGGCCACATTGAATTGTGCCGGACCGGTCGCGATTGAAAATTGGGACGGCCCACAGAAGTTTTCAAGAGTTGGTATGCAGGGAAGTCCGCTGACCGCGTTTTTATAAGCTTCCAGCGAGCCAAATGTGTACATGCCGTTGAAATCGGTTTGCGAGTGATTATTATCCGTGGTCGCCCGCAGCCGGCCACCGAATTTTATGAAGTGTTTGCCGTGCGCAATTGATGTGTAGTTTTGCAACTCGTAATGGTTTTCGTAATCGAGAACCGCGCCCACGTTGTTTCCGCCGTTGGTGAAAGCGCCGAGCACGGCCGTGGTAACGGCAGGCGTCGTCAGCGGCGACTGATTGTTGTTGTCGCGGATGAATTGAAACCTGGTTTCGTTAATCACATTCGGATTCACGACCTGGGTGTCGCTCATCTGCAGCGTCTGCTCGGTGTCGCGCAGATTGTAGGCCTGCGAGGGATAGATCGAAAACTGGCCTATTCCCTGGTTGTTCTGGGTGTTCCGCGTGAACTGATATCGAACCATCAGCGTGTTGTTGGTGCTCAGCTGATAATCCAAGCGTGGACTGATATTGGTGCGCGTCTCCGGGCTGGAGATCGCCTGATTCAAAGGAACTTCGTCGAACGCTGAGTTGAGCACGGTCGCATCGACAATGCTGACGTTTGCGA
Source organism: Candidatus Sulfotelmatobacter sp. (assembly GCA_030040725.1). Classification (GTDB taxonomy): domain Bacteria; phylum Acidobacteriota; class Terriglobia; order Terriglobales; family Acidobacteriaceae; genus Sulfotelmatobacter. The sequence continues at coordinate 26,527 of JASHTD010000616.1, forward strand.
TATCGCGTCGCTGCGCATCCAAAAAAAACGAAGCGTTCTTCGAAAGCGGGCCGCTCAGATCACCATTGAACAGTTCCGAATGGTACGACGGCTGCGCGACTGATACCGGGCTCCAGATGGAATTGAATGAGGAATCGTTGCCGTCGGCGAACACTTCACCGTGGAATTTGTTGGTGCCGGGCTTGGTGAAGATTTCAATTCGTCCGTATCCCAGCGTGTCATACTGCGCGGAGAACGGATTCTGGTTGATGCGAATCTCGCGAATCGAAGACTTAGGCGGAATTTGTCCGCCGGTAAAACCATCGATGTAGATTTGTCCGCCGTTGGGACCCGCGGAAGGGCCAGCGAGCGCCTGAAGTTCGGATTGCAACTCGTCGGGATCGTCGGACAACGCCTCCAGGTCTTTTCCTTTAATGATGATCGAACTGGCATTCTCCGAGGGATTGACGCCCACGGTCGCCCCTTCGGCCTCGACCTGAACTTTTTCCTCCTGCGTGGCCACGCTCAAGGCAAAGTCGAATTGCTGCGCCTGTCCCGCAACTATGTTGACGTTCTGCTCTGTATCGGTATTGAACCCCGACGCGGACGCTGTCACCGTATAAGTGCCCGGGGACAGGCCCTTGATTTCATAGATTCCCTGGCCGTTGCTGGTGGCGGCAAACTTCCTTCCCGCGGCCGATGCGGCAGTAATCGTCGCCCCGGAAATCATGGCTCCCGACGGGTCAGCGACTTTGCCCTTCAAAGATCCTGTGGCAGTTTGCGCTAACGAAAATGATGAAATTAAGAGACAGCAAACGATGGCTTTCAAGAATTGCATTCCGGCTTCACTCACCCATTTTAGGCGAACTTTCCTCCAGATCGATGACCGTTATGGCAAAGTTTATGATGGCAATGTAAAGTTTTGTGACTCCAAGCACACTTCACATGATCGGTGATGCTTCGCGTCTAAGCGTCCGGAGTTGAGTCGCGGACGCCTTCTATTCATATCAACACTAGTCGGGCGGCTGGTGCGTAAAAATATCGTAAATGAAAGTAAATTTTTGATCGAAATCACTGACCGTGCGGATGGAACGCACCTTCAGCTTCGATATGTATGAAGATCTTTGCGAGCATAAGATAAGCGCAAGTTAGGTTCGCGCGCTTGGGCGCGGTCAGAAAATCAATTAACATCAACGGTAGAACTTTTCCTTCAATGATTCTTCCCGGAAATCCCGCAATCGATCGCTTCGTGGTTCAAACCGCGCTTTGCTCGCAGCCGGAGAGCCTGATAGAAAGTTGCCGCGACGCATGAAGTCTGCCGAAAGTCTGCATTTCAAAACCTTCCTATTCATCCTCCTGATGGTAGTATTCGGCCCGCTGGGAAATGTGCTGTTGGGCAAAGGTATGAAGCGGATCGGTGCCGTCCAGGTGACAGATTTAGCGAGTGCAGTGCACCTTCTTGCGCGAATTCTGACCTCGCCTACGATCTGGGCCGGCATTGCGTCATTGTTGAGTTTTTTTGTGGCTTACATGCTGGTTCTCTCGTGGGCCGATTACAGCTACGTGCAGCCGGCTTCGTCGGTGTCGTACGCTATGGTGGCGCTGCTGGCTCATTATCTGCTGCGCGAGGCGATCTCGCCGCTACGCTGGTTCGGAGTGCTGATTATCTGCCTGGGGGTTCTGGTGGTCGGATACACCCCCCCGCGGACCACGGAGCCGCGCTGAAATGTATCACCTGATTCTCTATGTCCTGATCATTGGCGCCGGCACTCTGGGCGAATTGTGCGTGACCCGGGCAATGAAAGTGGTGGGCGAGGTGAAGAATTTCCGCCCGCTCGCCATTCTGCGCGTGTTTGCACGGGCAGTGCGAGTTCCCTGGATGTGGGCGGGGGTCGCGCTGATGGCTACAGCATTCTTTTCCCTGTTGACCGTCCTGACCACGCAAAACGTCAGCCTGGTGGTTCCGATTACCGCGCTGAATTACGGCGCGGGCGCTCTCGGCGGAAGACTGATTCTTGGCGAAAAGGTCTCTGCGAGGAGGTGGGCCGGAGTCGTGGTGGTTTGCGTGGGGGTTGCAGTCGTGATTTTGGGAGGCAGATGAGAGGTAGTGTACCCAGATGAGAGT
>JASHTD010000617.1 GCA_030040725.1 Candidatus Sulfotelmatobacter sp.
CCTCCGCAGCTTGCGAGCGAGCAACTCGCGCTTGACCGTTTTCTGCTGGAGGCGCGCACGGCCTCGGCGCTGAACCATCCCAACATCTGCACCATCTACGCGGTCGAAAAAGCCCGAGATGAAGATGGCCAGCCGCAGTCGTTCATCGCGATGGAGCTGCTGGACGGTGAGACTCTTTCCCGACGCACCGGGCCGAATGGCGTGTCACTTGATCGGCTACTCGAATGGAGTATTCAGCTAGCCGATGCGCTCGACGCCGCGCATGCCAAGGGCATTATTCATCGCGACATCAAACCTGCGAATATTTTTATTACCCAGCGCGGACAGGTGAAGGTGCTCGACTTCGGCCTGGCCAAGCTTTCTCATCCTGAGCTGGCAATGGAGACCATCGGAGCTACGCAGGACTCGCCATCGCCCGCTCACTTGACCAGCCCCGGCGCCACGGTTGGCACCATCTCCTACATGTCCCCGGAACAGGCGCGCGGCGAAACCCTTGACGCGCGCACCGACTTATTCTCGCTGGGCGTCGTTATCTATCAGACGGCCACCGGGCGCCTGCCATTCTCAGGCGCCACTTCCGCGACAGTCTTTCATGCGATTCTTGAGCTTGATCCTGTCCCGCCTCTCCAGCTGAATCCCTCGCTCCCCCCCAAGCTTGACGAGATTATTGCCAAGGCCCTCGAGAAAGATCGCGATCTTCGCTATCAATCCGCGGCGGACTTGCGCGGCGACCTCAGGCGCCTGAAGCGCGATACCGAATCCGGCCGAAAATCGGCGCAAACGGCATCGGTCAGCGGCTCAGTAGCTCAGGCGGGTTCTTCCGCACCAGCCGCCTCGGCGCTTTCCGCCTCTGGGACTCAAGGATCGTCCCCCGGCTCATTGACGCAACCCGGCGCCACAAGCAGAACCGTACGGCTACTCGGTGCGATCGTGCTCTTGGCAGTCATTACGGTTGTTGGCGGCACCTACTTTCTGCTCAGCCGCAGGCGGGCGATGCCGTTCCAAGACATTTCGGCCACCAAGGTGACGGACACCGGAAGTGAGGTTCTGGCGGCAATTTCTCCCAATGGCCAGTACGTCTTGTGCATGTCGCGGAAAAACGGGCTCGCCAGCCTGTGGCTGCGTAATATTCCGACTAACAGCAACGTGCAGGTGCAGCCTCCGGCGGATGTCTACTACAACGGCCTCAGATTTTCTCCGGACGGGAATTATTTTTATTTCGCGCGCAGCGATCCCGGGAATCCGGAATTGAAGTTTCTGTACCGCTCTGCGTTGCTGGGTGGAACTCCGCAAAAACTCGCTTCTGATGTGGATTCGAACATTACGTTCTCACCCGATGGAACCAAGTACGCTTTCATGCGCTACGACAATCCGGAGGAGGGGAAGTATCAGCTGATTGTTCGCCCGGTGGATGGTGGCGATTCGCAGGAGAAAGCCCTGACCAGCGGTTCGATGGCTGAGGGATTATCTTCCCCGGCATGGTCTCCCGATGGAAAGACCATCATGTGCAACGAACTGCACGCGGGATACTTAAAAGGACTGGTCGCTGTGGATGTCGCCGGTGGTAAGAAAACGCCGTTCTTCAAAGGGCAAGAATACTTTTTTGCGACTCCCACCTGGATGCCCAACGGCATTGGCCTGCTTGGACTGCTCCATGAACAGACCGATGTTCATCAGGCGCAGATCGGGTTCGTTTCTTATCCCGAGGCGAAGGTTTCTCCGATCACACATGACACGAACACATACTCTGGCGTGAGCATCGCGGCGAATGGACTTGCTCTGGCGACTATTTTGAGCGAGGAACACTGGAATCTGTTTGTAACTCCGGGTTCAGCCGAACAGGCTCATGCTGTTGGGACGGCGACTGCGAATACAAATTTCAGCTGGACAGCCGACGGTCAGTTGATCGACGACCAGGGAGACGTTCTCACCCGCATCGATCCATCGACCGGAAATAAAACGGTCACCACGCCTCAGCAGGGAACGGGAAAAGCGGCCGGGGACTTTTCGGCGTGCGCCAACGGCCGTTACACCGTATTTGAACTTCTTTCTCTGGCAACAGCGGCGGATGTGAATATTTGGCGCGCCGATGCATCGGGGAGCAACCTGAAACAGCTAACCATCGGCAAGCGCGAAACTCTGCCGCTTTGCTCGCCCGATGGCCGATGGGTGTATTACATCGATCAAAAGGATGAACCGACCCTGGCGCGCGTTGCGATCGACGGCGGCACACCGCAGGCGGTCTCAAAGTTCGCTATTAGCGACAGCCAGTTCGATGTTTCTCCCGATGGAAAATGGGCTGCATTCTCTACCCTCGAACACGCGCTGGGACACAAAGACGCGCTGGTGCTGGTGGATACGGATACGGGACAAACGAGGAAGCTGGATTTCGAGCGGCTGCGCCTCGGGCTTATACGCTTCAGCCATGACGGTAAAGCCGTGGTGTACCCCACCCGCAACAATGGTGTTGATAATCTCTGGCTACAACCGCTCGACGGCTCGAAGGGCAGACAGATTACTGACTTCGCTTCCGAACGGATCTACGACTTCCACTGGTCGTTCGATGGAAAGCAATTAGCGCTGGTGCGGGGACACACGGATTCCGATGTGGTGTTGATCCGGGACCAAAGTCATTGAGTAATTGAGAAATGCGGTAATTGAGTAATTTGAACCCAAACAATCCGTTCACATTTTCAATTACAAAATTACTCAATTTCCCAATTACTCAATCAATCAAAAGGCGGCCATTTCTGGCCGCCTTTTTCCTGCTTGCGGATTGTTTAGCCGCAAAGTGGTTTACGCACCTTTGACGTTCTCGGCCTGCCAGCCCTTGGGGCCTTTGACCACGTCGAACTGCACCTGCTGGCCTTCCTGCAGACTGCGGAAGCCGCTTGCCTGAATAGCCGAGAAATGCACGAAGACATCCTCGCCGTTCTGGCGGCTGATGAAACCGTAGCCCTTGGCATCGTTAAACCACTTCACTGTTCCTGTTTCCATGTGTTGCAAATTTCCTTTTTGTTGATGTAGCGCTGAAACTTTGGAAGGCTTCTTCTGCAGGCAGGTCACACGCTGGTTTGCGGAGATTACTGGGTACTGCGAAAGAACTCTAAAGTCAAACGCAGCTTGATTGTATTGGAAATGCCTCAAAAAAGCTACACGTTTTTACTGAGTCCCAAGGTAAGTTGCTTATATGCAATCGTTTACCCGGCTACGGAGTTGACCTGATGGTGCCCATTTGCCAAGAGGTAGCTACAAAAGCGATGATGAGAACATGCGTTTTTGGAAGCTGATCGTTCTGATCATTCTCGTAACCCCCGCGTGGGCAGGGGTGGTAGACGACGTGCGCATCGCGCTTGCCCAAAATGATTTCAGCGCCGCCGATTCCTATCTGAATTCTTATCGCGCGCAAGCCGGCATCACGCCCGAATATCTCGAAGCCTACTCCTGGATGGCACGTGCCGCGCTTGCGGCGGGGCAATACGATAAGGCAGCCTCTTACGCGAAGCAAACCGAAGATTGGTCGCTGGCTCAACTGAAGAACCGGCCGCTCGATGCGGAGCCGCATCTGCCTCTCGCGCTCGGAGCCGCAGTCGAAGTTCAATCGCAGGTATTGGCGGAGCGAGGCGAGCGCACTCAGGCGATCACGCTTTTGCGAACTGCTCTGCGCACGTATGGCAATACCTCCATCCGCTCGCGGTTGCAG
>JASHTD010000618.1 GCA_030040725.1 Candidatus Sulfotelmatobacter sp.
TACTTCCGTATGCATGGTGCGCGTGTCTTCCCGCACGTCTACCGAGAAGCGCGCGACTTTCCCCGGAAAAGTTTGATTGAGAGAAGGCACGGTTACCGCCACCGGATCGCCGAGGCGAACGTACTGCACATAAGCTTCGGGAACCGGAATCACCAGCCGGAAAAGATCGTCTTCCGAGAGCCGCACGATCGGCATCGCCTGCAGGCTCGAACCGGTCCCTGCCTGAACCAGCGTGCCGAGATTGGCATAGCGTTCTGTGACTATGCCGTTAAACGGCGCGGTGATCTTCGAGTAATCGAACAAGCTTTGATCGTGTACCAGTTTCGCCTTGGCTGCCCCAAGCTGGCTCTGCGCGGCGTCAAGAGCCGCCTGGCCTGCATCCACCTGCGACGCGGCCGCCAGATCCTTTCCTTGCGCGTCATCCACTTCCTGCTGTGCCACCAGGCCGGGCTGGCTTTGGAAGACTCCGTTCAACCGCGTGTACTCCAGATGCAGCGCTTTGTATTGCGCCTGGTATCTCGCCAGTTCATGTTGCGCTCTGATTACCTGATTGCTCGCGTTCTTGATCTCAGCCTCATCTTCTTGCAGTTGCGCTTCAAGTTCAGGGATCTCAAGCACCGCCATTACCGCACCGGCCTTTACATGCGTTCCGTAATCTACGTTGAGCGTCTTCACGTAACCGGATTCCTTGGCGTAGACGTCGATCTCCTGAAATGGCACCAATTCGGACGACAGCGTGATCTCCTGACCGAGAGATTTCTTCACCACCTTGGTCACACCCACCGTTACCCCTTGCTCGCTGGCTTCAACCGGCTTCCCCGAGCTTCCGGAGCAGGACGACAGGCATGCAATCGCCGCGAGCGTAACTAGAGCGAACTCGGAACAAAGCAGTCCTTTGTTCCGGCGGTTCCGCGTGCTGGTGAATAAGCTTGCCACTGGATTCATTCCGTCTCTCCGACCACCATGTGCTGAGATTGCCCCGTCACACATCTCTTGACCGGACTCATCGTCAGCCTGACTTCCTCAAGATTTCACTCAGCTTCTCGATCGAAAACGAACTGGAGCGGCAAAATTCGACGATCTTCTGATGTTGCCGCTCCATAGCCCCGGCCACGGCTGGAATCTGCGCAGCAATTGTGAGCGGCACGCTCAGCACGCCGTGACGATCTCCATGCAGCAGATCACCCGGCTGGATTTCCATTCCGCCTATCATCACTTTCGAGCCAATATCGAAAATGTGCGCGTACGCATGCGAGACCGCAACGCTTCCCGCGAATAGCTGAAGTCCCATCGAGCGAACGGAGGGCAACTCGCGCACGGCTCCATTCGTCAGGTGTCCTATGCAACCCAGGGCCTTTAGGATCGCGGCGTGTACGTTGCCCACGAACGCGCCCAATCCCGGGTGAGCGTCTACATCTTCCAGCACCAGGATCCGAGGCGCCGGAATCTGCAGAACCCTGTGCCAGAGATCGCTGCGATCGTGGAACGTCCCCCCCATGATCGGCGGTTCGCCTGCTCTCAGCCGTGCGGTAAGCGCGTACCCAACCATCGGAGGCGCATCTGGAAACATGCAATGGATGCTGCCGTTCGTAAATCCCGTATTGCGCAGCCTGAGATTAAACGTCTCAACCGCACTCGCCACCATGCAGGTATCGAACTGGCGAAGAGAATCCAGATCTTCTTCAGTTAACGCAGGCGCAGACGTCATAGTGGGTTTCCTCTCCGGAAATCCGTTGTTAGTTTCGGTAGTGGTTCGGTTTCATTGTCATCCTGAGCAAGCCGCCTTTGCCAAGCGAAGGATCCGGGCGAGCCGCGCGTCAAGATCGCGCGCTCGGCTCGCTTCCTTATCAAACGGCACCGCTAACTGAGTTTCAGAAATACTCTAGTACGCAGCTCGGACTACGCGAACGAGTAACTGCTCGAAGAAATTAGAGCGAAGGAGGGGGTCGATTATAGAGGGTGTTGGCAAACAAAGCGCCGGGCACGTCAGGTACCGCACTCACGACGCAACGATAAGAACTGCGCGGTTTCAGAATAACCGCATCAATGACCGGAGGAAGCCAGCTCGCAGCCGACTTGGTAAGACGCTGCCGGCGGCCTTCAGGAGAAACCTGTTTGTGCAGACTTGCTACTTTGGAAACAGACACGCTCTGTGGAGAGCAATAGCGCGTAGCGACGCTGACAGTCAGTGAGCACACGGCTACGAGAACAACCACCGCACTCCAACATTTGTGTCGCGGATTCCCTTGAAAGTCTCTCAGCTTTAACCTTCCGGCAAGCAATCTAAGTCGTTTCTAACATATAACGTCGGCACCGGCAACCAAGCGGCTTTCAAGGGATGTTCCTTTAGTACTGTAATGCTTTGTCCCAATCCTCACTCTGGCTGCACCACCAGGAACGTCGTATTGCCTCCGCGATTGATCAGCAGCACGATCGTTTGTTTCCCGGCTTCCGAAATCAGCCGCTCATACTCAGATACTGAATCCACCGGTTGCCGGTTGACTTGTTCAATCACATCTCCCCGCTGCAATCCCGCATCGGCTGCGGCGGAATCGCCGGGGACGTCGGTAACCACAACCCCTTTCACATTCGGCTTCAGTCCCAGTTGCTGGCGAATGTCATTCGTCAACTCGTCCACCTGGACTCCGCGCATGGAACTGTTCTCCGCCGCTCCGCCGGCATTGTTCGCAGCGCCCTTGCTCGAGGGAGCTTCTCCCAGTGCGAAGCTGACATCCTTCGTTTCGCCGTTACGATTTACTTTGAGATGCACCGTGGCGCCCGGAGACATTGCGCCGACCTTGAGGCGCAGATCGTTAGCGCCTTGGACCGTCTCTCCGTTGATTTCCGTTATCACGTCGCCGCGTTGCAAGCCGGCTTTGCCGCCCGGACTGCTGGCATCGACACTGCTGACCAACGCGCCTTTCTCCGCCGCCACGTGGAAAGCCCGGCCGAGTTCTGGCGTGACGTCCTGAATGCCCACTCCGATATAACCCCGCACCACTTTCCCATTCTTCAGAATCTGATCCATGACGTACTTCGCCATGTTGATCGGAATGGCAAAGCCGATTCCCTGATTCCCGCCCCCGCCGGAAAGAATTGCCGTGTTGATGCCGATCAGTTCGCCGCGCGCATTCAGCAACGCGCCCCCGGAGTTCCCCGGATTGATCGCAGCATCGGTCTGAATGAAGTCTTCATAGTCCTCGATCGACAAACCGTTGCGGCCGGTCGCGCTGATAATACCCATCGTCGCGGTTTCGCCTACACCGAAAGGATTGCCGATAGCGAAGGCATAATCGCCGACTTCGAGTTTCGAGGAATCTCCCAGCGGAATGGTCGGCAAGCCGGTAGCGGCGATCTTGACCACCGCAATGTCCGTCTGGGGATCGGTCCCGATCACCTTTCCGGTGAATTGCTTTTTGTCGGCGAGCGTCACCTTGATGTCAGTGCCTTTATCAACCACGTGATTATTCGTCAGAATGTAGCCATCGGGACTGATAATCACGCCCGATCCCAAGCCGCGCTCGCGCTGTTCTTCCGGCGCCTGGGGACCTTGCCCGCCAAAAAACTGCCGGAAAAAGGGATCGTTGAAAAAAGGAGACTGAGGAACTTTTACAATTCGCGAAGAGGTAATGCTGACCACGGCGGGCAATGCCGGCTTGAACAGAGGCGCAAACCCCATTGCGTTGGCAGCGGAGCCACTCGCCGCGTGTCCCGTTTGCGCGATGTAAACCGGAATCTCATGGGTGGCGCCCAGCACCGAGTGTCCCGCCCACGAGCTCGCCGCCAGTCCGAGAACGCCACCTGCAATCAACACCACAGCTACAAATGCCAGTGCAGCCGATTGGCGCACCTGAAGAAGTCGTGCCATTTCTTTCTCCTCCTCAATCACCCACTGCGCCGCCCCTAATGTAAAGACTAATACTGTTGCCCGTTGGTTGCTAACTTCGTCAAAGATTGTGCGGTCTTAGCCTCTGTCGAGCCTCCGGGGTCATGCCGCACGCGGCATATGCGTGATGTCGGAAAGCCCGGAACGCGCCTTCAGAATCTCCAGAACATGCGCCCGCGTGACTACGCCTTCCACATGCCCATCGGAGAGTACGGGAAGCTGATGAACATCTTCCCGGCTCATGATTTCCAGCGCTTCCATTGCTGGCCGATCGGGCGCAACAAAATGAATTTGGTTCACCGGCCGCATCACATCACCAACCTGCTTGAACTGCCAGATACTGGGATTGATCCCGCGAATCTCGTTAGGCGTAATCATTCCGAGCATCTCGCCATTCTGCATGACCAGAAAGCACCGCCGCCCGGTGCGCATCAAGTGTTCATTGACAAACTCCTGCAGAGACAGGTTGGGGCTCACGATCTCGAAGTTCGTAGACATCAAATCCTTGACGTGTAAATCCCGCAGCAGCGAGCCGGTTCGCACCTGCAAGTAAGTTGCGCTCGAAGCCTGCAGCAGAAACCATCCGATGAAGGCCAGCCAAAGGCCTCCCAATCCCGCTCCTTCAAAAAAACGAAAGATTCCAAACGCGATAAACAGCGCGGCGATGACTTGTCCAACCCGGGCCGCGGCGCGCGTAGACCGCTCGACGCTTCCCGTAATCCACCACACAATGGATCGCAACACCCGGCCCCCATCCAGGGGAAATCCGGGAATCATATTGAACGCAGCCAGCAGGAGATTGATATAACCGAGCCAGACCAGCAGCGCTGTGCCAGGAGTCAGTGGATTACTTCCAACCACCCAGCCGGCAAGCCTGGCAAACGCCAGGAGAACAATTCCCAGCACCGCGCTGGTGATCGGTCCGGCAATCGCCATCCAGAATTCGGTTTTAGGATCACTAGCCTCTTTTTCCATCTGGGCGACGCCGCCCAGCAGGAAGAGCGTGATCTTGTGAATCGGCAGACCACGGGCTTGCGCCACCAGCGCGTGCGACAATTCATGGGCGAAGAGGCAGGCAAAGAAAAGCAGTCCGGTAAGGATCGCTGTCGACCAGACAACCGCTTCTGACCAGTCGTGATTCACGGCGTGGAATTGTCCCGCCAGTGAAAAAACGATCAACAGCGCAATGACAATCCAGCTATAGTGCAGACCCAGCTCGACTCCAAAGATGGTGCCAAGTTTGATCTGGGATTTCATCGATCCTGCCGCTTATCGTTGGATGCCATTCCGGCTGCTTTCGATGGCAGATAATGGTGACTTACGATCGCCCGACGAATATGTCCCGCTAGTTCGGCGGTGGTCCTTGGATCACTTCCACCAGATCACCGGGGCGAATCCACTTGGAGAATGCAGCGCGCACTTCTTCGGCAGCAAGCTTCTTGTACCGTTCGGCGGCACGCACGGGTTCGTCCAGTGGCAGGCCCATCAGCGACCGAGCCAGCAGAGCATCGGCAATCTGTGATTCGCTCGATTGACTCAGAGGAATCTGCCGGATCAGCATGGCACGGGCCTGTTCCATCTCCGCTGCGCTCGGAGCCGTGTTTTGCATGGCTTTGAGATCCTGATCAATGAGCGCCCTCGCTTTGGAAACATTCACCGGATCGGCTCCATAGGAAATGGCAAACTGAGTCCGCGTCCGCCCGGCATCCAGTTCCTCATCCACGTTGTACACATAGCCGGTCTTCTCTCGAAGATCTCTATATAGACGCGTGGCATAGAACCCGCCGCCCAGAATGTGATTCGCGAGCTGAAGCGGGTAGTAATCGAGATTAAAGCGATCCATGGGCAACTCTTCGGAAAGCGTGACCTCATCCTGCACGCGCGTTGGATCGGGCACCTGGCTAGCGGAAGCTTTGTTCGGCGGCACCGGCTCAAGATCCAGCTTGGGTTTCGGATTCTCCGCTTTCCAGTTTCCAAACCATTTCAGAATTTCTTTTTGCGCTTCTTCCGGCGAAATGTCGCCGATCACAACAATCTTCGTAACGTCGGGACGAAAAGTCTGATGATAGTAAGCCTGCACATCTTTCAAAGTCAGCGAAGAAACTTTCTCCGGAGTCGGCTCGCGAAGTTCAGGATCGCCCTTCGGCAGCAAAGCTTCCAGCGTCGCGCGGTGGGCGCGGTAATCCGGGCTTTTCAGCAATCCCTCAACCGAATCGGCGGTCTGTTGCTGTACCACCTTGAATGCCTCTTCCGGCAACGCCGGATCGAGTTCATTTCCCGCTAATAATTCAAGACCTCGGTCGAGATATGGCTTGAGCACCTGCAGCTGGAAGCTGGCGCCTCCACTTTCGTTGGCCGCGATATCGTCGAGTGCCTTTTGAAATGCGAGCCGGTCAAGCTTCGTCGTCCCATAGGAGAAAAGTCCGTCGAGTACGCTGGCAACTCCTTCCTGACCGGAAGGAACTTCCAGCGCAGTTTCGTGACGCACCTCGCCGGTGATCGTGATGGTGGGAGTCAGGTGTTCCGTTTGCACGATCAAGTGAATGCCGTTCGGCAGGGTGCTTTCAACCGGATGCAGATTCCACTTGGGAACCTGAACTGCTTGAGTTAAGGACTCGGCCCACGCTGGAAATGCGACAGCTTTGGTTGCGGTCGGCGCTGCCTTTTCGGCGCCACCGAATCCTTTGCTGGCCACAGCCTGACCCGATGGCTGGGGAATCAGCGTCGCCACGATTGCATTCTCATTCACCAGATATTCCTTCGCAACGCGATTCACGTCTTCCAGGGTCACCTGTTCGATCTGGTCAACATCTTCTTCCGGTGAATGGCGCCCCTCGCCCGCCAGCGCCTGCGACCATAAAGAAGCCAGCCCGGGAATCGAGTTGCGCTCGAACTCGAACGACGCCACTTCGCTCCGCCGCGCAGCTTCGACCAGATCGGCGGGAACACCTTTGCTCGCATAATTCGCGACCGTCGCTTCGAGCGTCTGCTCCATCGCCTGCGCGTCCGCAGTCGTTGGGATAACGGCATACGCAAACGCCGCCCCAGCTTTGCGGTAAGTTTCGCCCAGCTCAAAACCGGCGTCCAGCGCTTTGCCTGCGGGCACAAGCCCGTAAATATCGGCGCGCTGGCTCGCCAGTACGTCGCTCAACACGCGGCTGGCGGCAAAATCGGCGCTGTCGGAGCCGGGCATGCGGTAAGCAATGATGGCAATGCTGTACGGAAAATCGCTGGGCAGCGTAAAGTGCTCGGCTTTCACTGGACGCAAATGAATTGCAGTTCGCGGAGGCGGCTTCTTTCTCGGAATATCTCCGTAAAGCTTTTTGACGATCTCAATGGCTTTCGCCGGATCCACCTGTCCCGTAATTACCAGGATGGCATTGTTCGGCGCGTACCACTTCTCCTGAAAACTTTTCAGCATCGTGCCGGTTGTGGCATCGAACGAAGACTTCGTGCCGAGAGCATCCTGCTGGTAGGGTGTTCCCGCGAACATGTCCTTATCCATTCGCACGAGAAAGTTGTAAGTAGGATTTGAAAGATCGCGCGCAACCTCCTGCTCGATCGCACCCCGCTCCTGGTCCCACTCCGCCTGAGTATCGGAGATGCCGCGCATACAGTTGGCATCGGCATGAAGCGCAATCTCCAGATCCTGCGACGGGATGGTCTCGAAAAATTGCGTGATGTTCTGTTGCGTGTCGGCGTCGTTGTCACCGCCAAGCTGGGCATAGATGGCGGCAATTTGATCGACCGACAGATCGCCACAGCCGCGAAACGCCATGTGCTCCTGCGCATGCGCCATGCCGGGAAAACCCTTCGGCGTTTCCTCTCCGCCGACTAGATAGTTCTCTTCGACCGTCACAACCGGTGCCAGATGATTGGGCACAATCACCACGCGCAAGCCGTTCGGCAGCGTGTAACGCGTTACCTCAGCCGGCGAGATTTTTGGCAACGGCGCATTTTGTCCCGTAGCTGCCACAGCCAGAATTGTCAGAAGAACGGCAGACAGTACGTAGGGCAAGCGACCAGGAGACTTCAAACTTTTCGAAAACTTTGCCATTGCGGCTCCTCTGCAGCAACCTGATCGCGAACCGGCACGATCACAAACAATTCTAACAATCGTCGCTGCCGCGGTGGACAGCTTAAGAGTCCGGAAACGCTCTCACTCATTTTTGCGCTCACGGCATCCAGGAGCATAATTAGGATCGCTTAATTGCCATGCGAAGTAAGACTCGGGCCGAACCGGCTTTGATTAAGCGAAGTTTTGATTTTGCGAAGGCAGTTTCGATTAAGCCAGCTCGATCAACAACCGAAAACACATCGACCACCTTGGAGAGATCGTCCTAAATATGCGCAACTCATTCCATCGATTTTCATGGCCTCCCTGCGGAAGAAAACTCATTCTCACCTTCGCAGCAGCACTGAGCCTCCCCGTCTTCTTACAGAGCCAATCGCCAACCACACTGCCGAAAGCTCCGGGAGCGGAAGTTTTTTCTCTGACTCCCGAACCCGGCTCGTTCACCGAACCGTCGATCGCGGTAAATCCCAACAACCCGCAGCAGGTCGTAGCCGTGTTTCAGGACAATGCTCACGCGTCTTACTCGCGAGATGCCGGCCAGACCTGGAAATCGGCCGAAGGCGTGGCGCCGGAGAACTACAAAATTTCCGGAGATGTCTCCACAACATTCGATAAACAGGGCCACGCTTTCATCTGCTATATCGCTTTCGACAAACTCGGCACCTTCAACTATTGGGGACACGGCGCCACCCGCAACGGAATCCTCGTGCACCGTTCGCTCGATGGCGGGGCAACCTGGGAGAAAAATGATTTTCCCGTGGCCGAGCAGCCAACCCAGCCTGGAGTTCCCTTCGAAGACAAGCCCTACATCGTTGCCGACACCACCAACAGCCGCTACGCCGGAAATCTGTATGTGGGTTGGACTCGCTGGTCTGTCACCGATTCGAAGATGTTATTTTCCCGCTCCACCGATGATGGCAAGACCTGGTCTTCGCCAATTGAAATCGATCGAACTCCGGGACTCCCGCGCGACGATAACGGCGCAGCCGAAGGATTCGACGCGGCAGTCGGGCCCGACGGCCGGATTTACGCAATCTGGAGCCAGGACGATTTCATTTTTCTGGCCACTTCGCGCGACGGTGGCAAAACGTTTTCCCGCGCCCGGCCTGTGATTCATACCGCTCCCATCATGTTCGCGGTGGAAACGCTGGAGCGAGCTAACGGCTTTCCGCAGATCGCAATCGATCCGCGAAGCCAGCGCCTCTACATAACCTGGAGCGATTATCGCAACGGCGACCTCGACATTTTCTGCTCTACCTCAAACGATCACGGCAAGAAGTGGAGCGCACCTGTCCGGGTAAATAACGATCCGGTTCATAACGGCGCCGACCAGTTCTTCCAATGGCTGGCGGTCGATCCGGTGGATGGATCGGCGAATGTCGTTTTTTACGACCGCAGAGATGATCCGACCAACACAACGCAAACCGTCACTCTCGCGCGCTCGACTGACAGCGGAAACAGCTTCCAAAATTACGCGTGGACAACCGATCCCTTCAACGCGAGCGGAGTCTTCTTTGGCGACTACATCGGAATCGCCGCCTACGGCAGCCGTGTCTACGCCGATTGGACCGAAAAGCCCGCGCTTCCTGCGGAACAGGAAAGCAAGCCAGTCAGCAAGGCGGAAGCCAAGCCCGAAGACAAGGCTGTAGACAAGATGGCAGAAAAGCCCGAAGAGAAAAAAGCTGAGCAGGCGAAACCCAAGAGACGCGGCACGGTAGTCAAGGTTGGAATTGCCGATTTCAAACCGTAAGCGACCGAGGCCAAAACAAGCGCTTCCGCTTCGTCATCCGAGCCGGGCCGGATCATGTAGGGACAGCCGCCCAAGCCTGCCCTGAGCGCAGTCGAAGGGGCTGTCCGGCGGAGCGTAGCTCCGCGGTCCCAGCCAGCACCCTTGCTAGGTTCCCGATTGACAGGCATCTTTCAAGTTCTTCTGACCTTCGAACCACTTATAGACGAAGAAGGCATGAACACCGAACGCCCATATAGAGAATGTCGCGACCAGCGCGAGCATGTCTACAGCGTAGAGTGCGACGCCGCATAGAAACGCCCAGCGTCGGCCCTCGCGTGCGGAGAATCCAAGCGTAACCAGAACGAGAACCCACGCCAGAGCGGCTCCGTTCACTGTATCCGCGTATCGCTCCCCGAGACCCCGGCCATAAAACCTCAGTAAGTCAATTAGACCGATGCTGACCAGAAAGTTAAGGCGTATTGGAAGCAGCCCCGTCCCCAACGCTGCGAGCACCGCCGCTGCAAAGAAAAAAATGGCGTCGCTCTTGCCTTCGGCAAGCAGGTCGGTCCTCCTCTGCTCTTCAGCGGCTTTATACTCCTGCTCCGTCTGGCCCTCATTTACATTCAGAGTCTGCATGGAACAACGTCACCGACAGGCTGGGAAGTATACATTATGGACTGTGGCGCTGTCCGGGGCAGGAAATAGGCCGATGAAAAGCAACCGCGCCTCCCTTGACAACTCCCTGCTCACGTCCTTATAATTAGCACTCGATAGGTGAGACTGCTAGCAGATCGCCTGAAACCCATTAAATTCATAGGTCTACGTAACCTCAACCTTCTACCAACTTTGAAAGGAGTTGTAACTATGGCTAAGTTCAGCCCACTACATGACCGCATTCTGGTCCGTCGCGTGGAAGAGGCTTCAACCACTCGTGGCGGCATCATCATCCCAGACAGCGCAAAAGACAAACCGCAGGAAGGCGAAGTCATTTCCACCGGCAAAGGCCGCACCAACGACGAAGGCAAAACCTTCCCTCTTGCCGTAAAGGAAGGCGACCGCATTCTGTTCGGTAAGTACTCCGGCACCGAAATCAAGATCGACGGCGAAGAGTACATCATCATGAAGGAAGACGAAGTTCTCGGTGTCCTGACCGGCGCTGCAAGCGGATCGAAGAAAGAACTCGCCGGATCTCGGAAGTAAGCATGAGTCGGTATTCGGTTGAGGCGTCATCCCGAAGACTCGCGCTTTCACCTGCGAGTCGAGGGATCTCGGACGCAACCGGACGAATCATGAGAGCCCAGTCGGTCCAGCTCGAAGCTCATAGCTGAAAGCGGACAGCAACACGAA
>JASHTD010000619.1 GCA_030040725.1 Candidatus Sulfotelmatobacter sp.
GCAAACCGAATGCGTGTGCCATCTTCGACCCCTGGGGGAATCTTCGCTTCCACCTCGCGCTGGCGCAAAATCCGCCCGTCGCCCTTGCACTTAGGGCAAGGATCAGTGATCACACTGCCAGCACCCTGGCAGGCAGGACAGGTTCGCGCGATGCTGAAGAAGCCCTGCTGATAGCGCACCTGTCCGCGGCCGTTGCACGATCGGCAGGTGGTGGCCCGTTTGCCCGCCGCCGCGCCAGAACCATGGCACTCTTCGCAGACTTCGTTGCGGCGTACCGAAAGCCGCGTCTCGGTTCCGAAGGCCGCCTGTTCGAACTCGATGGTCAGATCTTCGCGCAGATCGGCGCCACGCTGGACCCGGCTGCGGCGGCGGGCGCCAGTGCCGAATGCATCGCCGAAGCCGAAGAACTCGCCAAAAATATCTCCCAGATCCTGAAAAGAAGAGACGTCAAACCCAACTCCTCCAGCGGCGGAATTCCCCACTCCGGCGTGGCCGTAGCGATCGTAGAGCGAACGCTTTTCCGAGTCCGCCAGAATCGCGTACGCCTCGGTCACCTCCTTGAATCGTTCCTCGGCGTCCGGATTGTTCGGATTGCGGTCGGGATGCCACTGCATGGCTAGCTTGCGGTAAGCGCTCTTCAATTCCGTCTCGCTGACGGTCCGGCTTACCCCGAGCACTTCGTAATAATCGCGTTTTGCGTTAGTGGCCAGAACAGATACCCTTTTTCATCGAAAGACCCGCATCAGCACGGGCTCGAGCTTACTTCCCCAAATTCTTCGCGACCTTGACCATCGCCGGCCGCAGCAGGCGGTCCTTGAACTTATAGCCGCGCTGCAGTTCCTCGATCACTTCGTGGTCGGGAGCTTCGCTGGTTTCGACCATCTCGATCGCTTCATGGTAGCGGGGATCGAAGGGTTGGCCCTTTGCCGCAATCGCCTGCACCGACAATTTTGCCAATGCCGCCTGCAACTGCTTGTGAATGAGTTCGACGCCCTGGCGAAACTCATTGCCGTCGGACTTGGCTTTCAACGCGCGTTCCAGGCTATCGACGACCGGCAGAAAAACTTTGACCGCGTCAGCCAGTGCATAATCCCGATACTCCTGTTGTTCTTTGGTGGCGCGCCGGCGGGCATTTTCGAACTCCGCTTGCATACGCGCCAGGCGATCAAGCAGCGAATCGCGCTCCGCCTTTACCTTCTGCAATTCTGCATTCGATGCGGGAGTTTCCGGAGTCGCCTGCGATTCCTTTGAGAGTTCATCGCCGTCGCCCGACGATGCGGGAAGTTCGTGTTCCAAATCCAATCCAGTATTCGGTTCCGATTTTCCGTTGCCTTTACTCATAACAACTTTGGTTACTCCGATTCGTTCAAAATTTTGTCGAAGAGGCGGGCTATGTAGGACACCGCAGTGATCGTGTGTTGATAATCCATGCGGGTCGGACCGATCACGGCCAGAGATCCGACCATGTCATTGCCGGAACGCGCGGGGGCGCCGATCAGCACGAAATTCTGCATCGAAGGAAGAGCGTCATCGAGGCCGATGACCACCCGGACCGCCTCCTGCTTGACGTCGAGATATGCTGACAAAAGCTGAGCAACTTTTTCTTTCTCTTCGAGAGTGCGCAGCATCTCCTCGAGACGCTTACGGTCCTCCTGGCTGGCCACCAGATTCGCGGCGCCTTCCACGAAAACCACCTGAGGGCTGGGTTCAGCCGCCAGAGCGCCCTGCTTATAGAGCTTCTCGATCGAATTCATCAGCCGGTCGTACTCGCTGCGTTCCTGCTCAATCCGCCGCGCCAATTCATTCCGCATCGCTTCCATCGTCCAGCCGCGAAAATTCTCGTTGATGTAGCGTGCGGCAAGATCCAATTCGTCCTGCCTCAGATCTAGGCGCAACACCCGGTCTCGCACTAATCCCGAACGCGTCACCAGGACGGCCAAAACTTTTTGATCGCCCAGCCGCGAAAAATAAACGTGCTCCAGCGCGTTTCTGGTGCCTCCGACGGCGACCGTTACGCCGACGTTGCGTGAAATCAGGGACAAAACACGCGATGTGCGCTCCATGAACTCCTGCACGTCGGCGACGCCCGCGAGCGAGTCAGAAATGATCGCCGCATCCTGGGGAGCAAGTTGCGCGTCTCCCGTCATCTGCTCGACATAATAGCGATAGGCCTCCGGAGTGGGCACACGCCCCGAAGAAGTATGCGTCTGCTCGAGAAAGCCAGCATCCGAGAGGTCGGCCATTACGTTGCGAATGGTCGCCGGACTCAGTCCTTCGCGGTTCGAACGGGCGAGAGTGCGCGAACCAACGGGCTCGCCGGTGGAAATAAAGGTCTCCACGATCGCGGTAAGCACTTCGCGCTGGCGCTGGCCGATATTGGAATCAGATGGCATTTAATTCTGTAGAAGTCGATTTACTTGCCGGCCTCGGTTGTTTGCGAGTAGCGGCTTTTGGAGTCCCTTCCAATCTTAAGCTAAGTTCATTAGATGCAAAAACTTAGCCAACGACGCAAAGCTCGCTTGCTGCTTGGATTCTAGGAACGCATCCCCTTCCTGTCAAGGCGGCGAAAATCGCCGCAAAGGGGAAGTCACTAGTGATAAAGCCTTTGACTGCGCCGAGCCTCCGAACCAGTTCGCATAGCTTCTCTGACGGAGCTTTCAGTGCGAGACTATTTCGGTGAAAAAAACTCATATCGCGGTTATTGGATCCGGAGCCTTCGGGGGGTGGACGGCGCTTCATCTTTTGGAACGCGGAGCACAGGTGACGTTGTTGGACGCCTGGGGGCCAGGCAATTCGCGAGCGTCCTCGGGCGGCGAAACCCGGATCATGCGGTGCACGTATGGTCCTGATCAACCCTGCACTGAATTAGCTGCGCGCTCGCTGAAATTGTGGCGAAAGTATGAGCGGCAGTGGGGCCGGCAGTTTTTCCATCCCACTGGCGTCTTGTGGATGGTGAGCAGCAAAGATGATGCCTACGAGCGAGGATCGCTGCCGGTGCTTCGCGATGCCGGAGTTAAGTTTTCTGAGTTGTCAGCGGCGCAAATGAAAAAGCGCTGGCCGCAGATCAACTTCAACGGCGTCGATTGGGGAATTCTCGAACCGGATTGCGGATATCTCGAGGCCAGGGCAAGTTGTCAGGCCGTTGCCGACGTTTTTATCGCGCTCGGCGGAGCCTACCGGCAAACGGCAGTCTTGCCGCACGGGTTAGACGACTCATCACCCAAGGGATTGCAGCTTTCCGAAGGAAGCCGGCTTAAAGCTGATGCTTATATCTTCGCTTGCGGCCCGTGGTTGGGGAAACTATTTCCGGAACTTTTGGG
>JASHTD010000620.1 GCA_030040725.1 Candidatus Sulfotelmatobacter sp.
CATTTCAGACGCTTCAAAGCTTTCAAATCAATCCTTAGTTTGTTCACGCGCAGTGCAACCTGTTAGAGTGGCCCTCGCTTGGTCGCAAATTCCAAAGTCTTGGTCAGCGGAGTTTCCGGGCCGATCGGCGCCGCCTTGGTCCCCTCGCTTCGTGCCGGCGGATGGTCGGTGACACGGCTGGTGCGCGGCCAGGCCTCAAACCAGTCGGAGATCGCATGGGATCCGGCCAGGCCTGTCGCCTCCGCAGCGGTTTCCGGATTCGACTCCGTCATTCACCTCGCTGGCGAAAGCATCTTCGGACGCTGGACCGCGAGAAAGAAACAAAACATCCTCCACAGCCGTGCCGAAGGCACCAGGAATCTGGCGCAGGCTCTCGCCCAGGCAGAAGAGAAACCCAAAGTTTTCGTGTGCGGTTCCGCCATCGGGTACTACGGGAATCGCGGCGAGGAATTGCTGAACGAAGAAAGCGGGCCGGGCCCCGGATTTCTCGCCGAAGTTTGCCAGCAGTGGGAAGAGGCCACTATGCCCGCCGTCCAGGCAGACATCCGCACCGCACACCTGCGCACCGGGATTGTGCTAAGCGCGCGAGGCGGTGCGCTGGGAGCGATGCTTTTGCCGTTCAAACTCGGCTTGGGCGGCCGCGTTGGCGATGGGAAGCAATGGATGAGCTGGATTCACGTGCAAGATCTGGTGGGCGCCATTCACCACATTCTCAAGAACGACCTGCTGCAGGGCCCGGTAAACATGGTTGCACCCAAGCCGGTAAGAAACGAGGAATTTACAAAGACTCTAGCCGCAGTCTTGTCCCGCCCCGCGATTTTGCCCATGCCCACGTTCGCCGTGAAGGCAGTCTTTGGCGAAATGGGTGAAGATCTGCTCCTGGCCAGCCAGAAAGTAGAGGCCGGCAAGCTGATCTCCAGCGGATATCCTTTCCGTTACCGCGAACTGAAGGAATCTCTACAAAATCTTACGGGAAAGTAGCGCGCCCACGTCGTGACGCCAGTCACAGACATGAATGGGAATGCCTGTCAGCCTAGTCAAAGCAGGTTGCAGGAATGCCGATCAGATCAATTGCCGTGATGTTATTGGCTGTTTCTGGATGGACGCAGACACTCGCGTACTCAGGTCTGCACGGCACGATGCCAGCTTCCGCTCAAACCGTGAATTCGAGTCGCACGCACGCCTGCTGTCCTCGCCTTCATCGGTTTTATATTGCGCAGCAGGCAATTCCGTTGCTGCCTGCGAATCCTCCCTGTGACGATCGCCATTCTTGTTGCTTTGGCCGGGAGTCAAACAACGCACGGATCGTCACTGCCAGCACCAGAGTTCAGCGCCCGGATGTGCGCATTGCGTGCGTCGATGAGATCGATTCAGCTATAGCCGGCGATCCTGCATCCGGCCGTGTTTTTGAACGCCGCCCACCGTGGCTCCTGTCGCCACTCTCGGCGGTCCTGCGCATCTGAGTTCATCCCACCCGTTTTAGGTTCGGCACGTCGATTCATTTTGCTTGCCGCTGAGACAAGAGTCTCGGCGAAGCAAGCCGGTACACAGTTCTTATGACTCTATGAGGAGATATACACCATGAAATTCAAATCAATCGCATTCATTCTGGCCCTGACCGTCGCATCGTGGGCCCAAACCGCGACGCAAAACCAGGCGCCTCAGGACAACGGGGCCCCGCAGACGCAGACCGAGCACTCATGCTGTCACAAGATGGCGAATGCCGGCTCGGAAAAATCATGCTGCCATCGGCAAACCGGAGAAACTGCAAACTCGACTTCGTGCTGTTCCAATGAGAAGAGCGCTTGCTGCGAAGGAAAGGACGAGAAGTCCTGCATGAAGAGCGCAAACGGCGAGACTGCCGCAACCTGCGAAGAATGCTGCGGCAAAGACCACGAAAAAACCTGCTGCTCACCCAACAAGTCAGGGGACGAAAAAGCGATGAGCTGCCAGCAGAACAAACAGTGCGCGGAACATTGCGGAGCACACGCCGCGGCCGGGGCTGGAAATTAGCAAAAGTCCGGCAAAAGCCCCAGCCTTCGCTGGGGCTTTTTGTTCAACTCCGAGCATTCTAGTTGCTTGACGATGAGTCGCCATCGTGCCGATTCATTTCCTGCTGCAATTTCTGCAGAAGTTCCGCCCGCTGATCCGTGCTGAGTTCGCGCTGCAGTTCCTCCAAGGCCAGCGCCACGATGTGGTAGTGGTGCGCGCCCGAGAATTTCGGATCCTGAGTCACATTTAGCCATAGCTTGTGCATGAGTTCCACATCCTGCGGACGCAGATGCGGGTTGTGCGGGCCAATGGCGTACTCCCGGGCGGTTCCGTCGGGGGCATAAATTTCGAGCGTCAAACGGGGACGCGGTTCCGGCATCCGCTCCCAGGCGTCGCCGCTCAATTTTGCCTGCTCGTCGGCAGTCAGTTTGTTCGAGAGGCCGCAGACCACTCGAACCGAATCCAGCCGCTGCGCAGTTTCCATGATCGCGTCGAACACGTCCATGCCGGGCACGACAAGCAATGAAATCGGCTTGCCCTCTTTTTCCGCCGCGGCTACCGCCGCTGTGAAGAGCTCCTGCTCATAGTGGTCGAAAACCTGGCTCGCATCCATGACCCGGCTGCCGCTGAAAGTGTGCTCGCGATGGTAGAGACGGGCGCTCATTACGACCACATCCTGCTTCGTGGTGTCAGTCTGGCTTAACACGTGGCGCAGGTAATACAAGTTGCGCGGGTCCCGCACCGCGACCAGAATGTTTCTGGGGCGCACTCCCATGGCCCCGCTGCCCAGTTCCTGGTTTCCGTAGACGCGAAACTGGTCGAGCTGTTCAGGTTTTCCGTGCCGCTCTTTGGCGACATGCCGCTCCGATAAGGTGAAGATCGTGTAGAAGACCGCGCTGAAAATCACTCCCGCAATCGTCGCCTCGTACTTGGTGAACAGGTTGACGGTCGCCGTAGTCAACAGCACCGCCGAGATCAGAGTCAAGCCTATGGGAATCTCGGTCTTGCCGATGAGCAGATTTCCCGGCACTTTCCACGCGCGGTTTCCCGGCTCCGTATAGCGCAGAACCAGCACCGCGATGGACTTCATGGCGAAGCTCCAGATCACGCCGAACGCGTAAAGCGCTGCCAGTACATAAACATTCCCTAGACTGGCGAAGATGACCAGCAGCTGCATCAGAACGATCAGGTTGATGATGCGGTAGCTGGTGCCGAAACGCCGGTGCGGCTTCTGGAACCAACTGGTCAGCACGCCATCTTCCGCGACACGGTTTAACACGCCATTGGCGCCAACGATCGACGTGTTCTGCGCGCCCGCCAGAATCAGCACACCCACCAGGACCACGAACGCGTGGAACAGAAGTTTCAGGCTCTCCGGCCCAACCAGGTACATGGCGATTCCGCCGATCAGGTTGGCGAAATAGTCGGGCCGTACCTTGTCGGGGATGATCATGACTGCAAAAAACGAAACCAGCGAGGTGAACAGCAGGCTATAGATAAAAATGACCAGCCCGGTTTTTTCCAGATTCTTCAGCTTGGGATGTTCAATTTCGCGATTGACCTGCGCCAGTGTTTCCTCGCCGCTCATGGCCAGCACGGAGTGGCCGAAGCCGACAAAAACAATGATCCAGGTTAAGTGGGCGAACCAGGTATGATTCAGCCAGCCGAGCGACTCGTGGTCGAGCCGGACTACGCCGGCGTGGAGCGGGTTCGGAGGCAACTGGATCGGCGCACGCAGCACCGTGATCGTGCACCAGATCAGCAGAATTACCACCATCACGGTCGTAATAGCCATGATCTGCAGCGCCTTCTGGCTGGATTCGTGCATGCCCTGCGTGTTCTTCCACCAGAAATACATCGCGACGGCAATGGCCAGCGCGGCAGCAAAATAGTTATCAGAGAAATGCAGCGGATGATGCAGATACACCGCCATGTCTTTGATAAATCCAGCGAGATATTGCCCGGCGGAAACCGCGCTGATCGGCCCGGTGAGCACATAATCGAAGAGCAGGGCCGAGACGGAGAACTTTGCCAGCGTCCCACCCATGGCTTCTTTCACCACGCGGTAAACGCCGCCGCGAACGAACATGCTGCTGGACTCGATGTAGAGGGCCCGCACGCAGTAACTGAACAACATCACTGCGAGGATGAACCAGGGAGCGCTTTTGCCGATGACTTTCTCGGCGTCGCCGCCCGCGTAGTAAGCAGAAGACGCCAGATCGGAGAGAACGATGGCCGAAGCGCGCCAGAAAGAAATGAAGGTCAGCATCACCGTGGTGGCGACGAAGACCTTTATTGCTGGCTTGGAACCTTCAACCGGTGTGGCCATTATTCAAATACATCATTCAGATGAACGTGCAAATGGAGTGCGCGACAAACCTTCAAGATAGCACAGTGGGACAGAGCTGCGACCGTTTTGAGCTCGGCGGGTACTGCCTTAGACTTGAGGACACCACACCTCGGCGAACCCGCGCTAAACTGCGGCACGATCGGTCAAATCTGATTTCTCAGCGGCAACCTCGGCTGCCAAATAGGTGTGCGTAATGCGGTCATGCCAGCACAGAGCGTCTTCGTCGAGAAATATCCACGTGTATCCCATACCGAGAGAGAGTGCCGAAAGAAATGACGCCAGTACG
>JASHTD010000621.1 GCA_030040725.1 Candidatus Sulfotelmatobacter sp.
TGCTGCGCGCGCGTCGGAGCTGTCGCGGCACTGGGCAAATGCCGGCCACGAGGTCACCGTGCTGACTGGTTTCCCCAATCACCCAAGCGGGGTCGTGCCGCCCGAATATCGAAAGAGCTTCCGGCGCTTGGTCGGGCGCGAGCGCGTCGGCCCTGTGAACGTGGTTCGCACCTGGCTCCTGCCGTTCCCGAATCGCAAGGCGCACGAGCGCATATTGAACTACGCTTCGTTTGCCATTTCAGCGGCGCTGACTGGTCTCGCAATTTCGCGTCCGGACGTCATCATCGCCACATCCCCCCAACTGCTCGTCGGACTTTCCGGCTGGTGGGTTGCGCGCTGGAAGCGCGTCCCGTTTGTGTTCGAAGTGAGAGATCTCTGGCCTGAGTCCCTGGCAGCGGTGGGCATGGGTCAGACCGGCTCTTTGCTTTACCGCACGCTTGCCAAAACGGCCGGCTTCTTATACCGCCACGCGGAGCGCATTGTCGTCGTCGCGCCTGCGTTCTCAGATCACCTCGTTCAACAATGGCGCGTGCCCAGAGAAAAAATCTCGGTGATCGCGAATGGGGTCGAGACTGAAACATTTATTCCGGGAAAAGAAATCAATTTGCGTAATGAACTGCGCCTCGAGAATAAATTTGTAGTCTCTTACATCGGCACCATGGGCAGGGCACACGGCCTGCAAACAATTATCGACGCAGCCTCGATTCTGCAATCGGCAAATCCTGAGATCATTTTTCTGCTTGTCGGAGAAGGAGGCGAAAAGGAACAGTTAGTCGCTTTAGCGCATGAACGGAGCCTGGTAAACGTGCAATTCCTTGATCAGCAGCCTCGAGAAGAAATTCCCGCTTACATCCGTGCGTCGGATGTCTGTCTGGTCCCGCTCAAAAAGACGGAAATCTTCAAAACCGTAATTCCCTCGAAGATGTTGGAATTCATGTCGTGCGCGCGCCCGGTGATCCTGGGGGTCGAAGGGCAGGCTCGCGCCATTCTCGAAGAAGCTTGCGCCGGAATCTCGATCGAGCCAGAGAATGCAAATGCTCTCGTGAACGCCCTCCGCTACGTTGCGGCCAATCGTGAAGCAGGTCCGGAAATGGGCAGGAATGGCAGGGAATATGTGATTCGAAAATTCTCGCGCGCTCAGACCGCGGAAAAATATACTCGCATGCTCGAAGGCGTGCTCGCTCTACCGGAGAGGCGTCGCGCCGAAGCCGCCGCTTGAAAACCCGCAGCAGATAGTTGGAACGCGGCGCTTATGGGTGCGCCGCAATAATCGCAATTCCGGTTGTCGCCGTCACCACCGCTTGCAGCCCCTGACTCGCCGCAACCCGCGCCCCGCTCAACGGAATAAAAAGAATGTCGTCCGCTTGCAGAGGGATGTCCGGAGCTTTCGCCTCAAGCATCCTTTTCAGCGGAACTTTGGTTTCCGTCATGCCGGTCGGCCCTTTACGAATGATTCGCGCCGCACCCATTTTCGCCGTGCGATTTGTTCCGCCGGCCAAGGCTATCGCCTGCAATACCGTAAGGCTGCCATTGTCAACCAGCAAACCTGTCGGATGCCCCACGTCTCCCACTACGTAGATGATTGGAGCCCGCGGCACAGTAATCGTGTCGCCGGGAAAAACGCTGACGTTATCTTTCAAGTCGTCGGCCAGATTTCTGGGCAACTCCACAGTAATCGTCGCCCCATGGCCGTGGTCTCGTATCACGCTGATCTTTCGCCCTGCAGCTGCCGTGAAGCCGCCCGCGGCGGAGATGAAGTCATACAACCTTCGTTCGCCAAGCCCCGGATAAATCCCCGGTTTGGCGACCTCGCCAAGAATCGTAACGCCCTGCGAACTCGATTCATCGACAGTAATCGTTACGTGGGCGTTGTGCACGAAGCCGCCATCCTCCAATCGCTTCTCAATCAGCACTTGTGCTTGATCCACTGTCAGATCTGCCACGCGCACATAGTCGATCAACGGAAGATAAACTTCTCCTAAATTTCCCACTCTCGCTTTGGTCGACAACTCCGGCACGTTGTAAACGCTGAGCTCGATTAGATCTCCCGGTGCGAGCTTGACCGATGAAGCGTCTGCTGCGGATGCCGAAAAATTATCAGAGTCTGTTTTTGCCACGATGGCGCGGCCATTGTTGCCGGCTGATTCCGGAACCGCGGCATCAGAGAGCGGTTGCGCCGCAGGTAGTTTACCCGCAGCTTCGGCGGTCGATTGACCTGTGTTCTGCGCCCGAAGTTCAAGTCGCGCGCTGCACGCCAGCGCGAGAAAAATCACAAACAGACTGCCGCTGCGGACAAAACGGAATCTGTGAAGCTGCATTAAGAGCCTCTGATCATGCCTAGGATGGCTGAAGTCTAGCACGCAAACCGGAACAATTGACGGCTCACCCACGGAGAGGAATCCAGGAACGCACTACCAGTCGCCGCGTGGCTGCGGCAATATCTAGGTAGTTGTCGAAGTGCGGTTTGCGACCACAAGGGGGCTGGTTGACGGTAGCGTTTTTCGGGATCTTCTTTCTCTCGCTGCTGTTGGCATTTGTATTCACCCGCTCCGTGCGGGACTTTGCTTCCCGCCACGGCTGGGTGGCGACTCCTTCTCAGGAGCGCCATCTGCATTCCACTCCCTTGCCGCGACTGGGCGGCGTTGCGATTTTCATTTCGTTTTCGCTCAGTCTGCTGGCTGCGGCGACGCTCGGCTCGTTTGTCCCCACGATGCACTCCGCGCTTTCGCTGAAAACTCTGTTTACGATTCTCGCGCCCGCGACCCTGGTCTTCTTGCTCGGGGTTTACGACGATCTGTATACCGCCGGCCCTTATCTAAAATTTGCGGTTCAGGGTGTGGCAGCCACTGTCTTGTACGCCGGTGGCCTGCGGATTCTCAACATCCCCGTGCTTTTCGGCCGGCATCAACTGCCGATCTTTATCGCCTTGCCGCTCACGATTCTGTGGGTGCTGGCCATCACCAACGCCTTCAATCTGATTGACGGACTCGATGGCTTGGCGGCCGGCTCCGCTTTGTTCTCTACGCTGGTTGCTTTCGTGGTCGCGCTTCTTAACGGACAATTCCTGATCACCGTCATGACCATCGCCCTGGCGGGAGCGATTCTCGGATTTCTTCGTTACAACTTCAATCCCGCGACAATTTTCCTCGGCGATTCGGGCAGCCTCTTTATCGGTTTTCTGCTAAGCGCACTCGCTCTTGCGGGTGCGCAAAAGGCTCCCACCATCGTCGCCGTTGCCATACCTGTGGTTTCGTTCGGCTTGCCGATTCTCGAGACCGCGCTCTCGATTCTGCGCCGGCTCATCAGCGGCCGCCCGGTTTTTACCGCCGACCGCGAGCACATCCATCACAAGTTGCTGCAGCACGGACTTACGCATCGCCAGGTCGTGATCGTGCTGTACGGCGTCTCTGCGGTCTTCGCGCTGCTCAGCCTCTTTCTGCTTTGGCCCGGCGGCAGTTCGTTGGGATTGGTTCTCGCTGTTCTCGGCATTGGCATCTGGATCGGAGTTCAGCGCCTCGGCTATCTTGAACTGGGCGAGCTTAGCCGCGTCGCTCA
>JASHTD010000134.1 GCA_030040725.1 Candidatus Sulfotelmatobacter sp.
CAACATGCGCGTAGAAAGATAGAGGTCGGTGTTGACGCTGGAGAGCGCTGCCGTGAGCACCACGAAATTCATTATCGCGGCAGCGAAGGGCACGTGGGCGGCAGAAAATGCTAGGACAAACGGGCTGCCGGAAAGGCCGGATGCATCCGTGGTCTGATTCCAGGGAGCCATCGCGACCATGATGGCAATTGCGAGCACATAAAAGAGGATGAGCCGCCAAACAATGCTCCGCATGGCGCGAGGTATGGTGACTTCAGGATGCTCGGCCTCGCCGGCAGTTACGGCGATGACCTCCACTCCCATATAACTGGTGATCGTGATGGTGAGCGAAAGCCAGACTCCTTTCCATCCTGCCGGCAGAAATCCTCCGTGCTGTGTCAGGTTAGCCCAGGCAGCAGCGCCGTGTGAGCCGCGGCCGAAAATCAGAAAAATTCCAACCGCTATGAACGCGATGATGGCCGCCACTTTGATCATGGCAAACCAGTATTCAAACTCGCCGAGACGATTGACCTGCATGGAATTGAGCGCGACGAGAGCGGCCGAAACCAGCACCACCCAAATCCATTGCGGAACATTCGGAAACCAATACGACATGTATATGCCGGCAGCGGTGACCTCGGCGCCGATGGCAATGATCTGCGCGACGCCGTAGGTCGCGCGGACGGAAAATCCCGCCCAGGGATTGAGATAAGTTTCCGCGTAGACTCCGAACGCTCCCGCGACCGGATGAACGACCGCCATTTCGGCCAGAACGTATGACATGATCAAAGCGATGCCAGCGCCGAGAAGATAAGAGAGAATGACCGCCGGGCCAGCCAATCGAATGGTGACGCCGCTTCCCAAAAACAAGCCGACGCCGATCGCGCCGCCGATGGCCATCATGGTCAGCTGTCTTTGGGTGAGGCCGCGGTGCAGACCCTGGTTCAGACCCTCCGAGTCTGTGATGGGAGATTCTGACGTAAGGCTGGCCGCGGTGCCTGGGGGCGTTTGATCAGTCATGATAGATCAGTCATGGCTGGCAACGCCGGCAGGAGCAACAGCCATGAGATGCATGTTTTTCTTGAGAACTTCTACTACCGCGTTTACGTCATCGAGCGTGTTATAGACGTGAAAGGAGATTCGTAGGCCGTCGAAACGGTTCGAGACGACAATGCCGCTTTGAGCCAGGTTTTGCAGCATCTGGCCTGAATCGTTGCATTGCAACACGACGAGTGG
Organism: Candidatus Sulfotelmatobacter sp.; assembly: GCA_030040725.1. Taxonomy (GTDB): domain Bacteria; phylum Acidobacteriota; class Terriglobia; order Terriglobales; family Acidobacteriaceae; genus Sulfotelmatobacter. The sequence continues at coordinate 1,216 of JASHTD010000134.1, forward strand.
CCCCGAACTGCCGGCGGGAGTTTTGGCGAGAATGCCCAGATCGCGCGCGCGAGTAAGCAGTGATTGCGCAAGGTTCTCGACATGGCCGGCAATATCTTTCATTCCGATTTCTTGCAGCATCTGAAAGCCGGGTAGCGCGCCATACACATTAGGCATCGAAGGAGAACCGGATTCAAATCTTCGGGCGCTCGGCGACAACTCGAAGTGCTTGGGATTATAGGCGAACGGATTCGCCTGCCCGAACCATCCGGTTACCGAAGGAGCGAGCGATGGAATGAGTTCTTTGCGAACGTAGAGGAACGCGAGGCCGGGAGGCCCGAGAAGGTATTTGAGGGTCCCGGCAACGTAAAAATCGAGGTTCATCGCTTTTACGTCAACCGGGCGCGTGCCGCAGTCCTGGTAATCATCGAGCATGACCAGAGCGCCTGCGCTGTGCGCCATTTTCTCGATCGCGCCGACCTGCGTGCGAAACCCATTCTTGAAGCATACGTGGGTAAGGGGCACGATGAGCGTGTTGCGATCGATGAGCTTTTCGTAATTCGCTGCCGGAATCGTATTTCCTTCCGCTTTCGCGAATTGCACGTCGGCGCCTCGAACGGCATGCGCGAGCCAGACGTGCCCCATGGTGGGAAACTCGAACTCGCCCATGACGACCTTGTTGCGCTCGCGGAAATTCAATGCGCTGGCAATCCCGTTGATGCCCGCTGAAACGCTGGTGACGATAGCAACTTCATCCGGGCTCGCGTGGATAAACTCTGCAAAAGCGGTTCGAGCCGCTTCATACCGTTCGACCCACGTCTCCCAGGGCGAACCTTGCTCATGCCAGCTCGAGATGAACTCGTTCATGCCATGCTCAACGGCATCGGACAGGGCTCCTTGCGAACAAGTATTGAGGTAAATTTTGCGCTGGAAGATTCGGAACCGGGAGCGAATCTCGTGAACTTGCGTGTCGGTCAGCATGAGCGTCCGATTTCGGCCAGTGCGCTGCCGAACTCGCGCACTTCCTCCCGCGTATTGTAGTGCACCAGGGAGGCTCGCACTGCGCCGCTCTCCGGAGCAAGGCCGAGGCGCTTCATCAGGCGAGGCGCATACATGTGGCCGTCGCGCACACCAATGTTTCTTCGGGCAAGTTCTTGGGTGACTCTCGCGGGAGCGATGTTCGGCAGGTTAAAACACAGGGTCGGCACCCGTTGATAAGTCCGATTCGTATCGGCGATGCCATAAACGACAGCTCTGCAACCATTCAGCACATCCAGCATTTCAAGAGTAAGCCCTTGCTCATACGAACGAATCCGTGTCATCGCTCTCTGCAGAGCACCCCTTCGCGAGAGCGGTTTGTCACTCAGTTTGTCGGCCGCGCTGAGGCGGTTGCCGAGGTCTTCCAGATAAAGCACCGCCGCATCCATGCCGGCAACATTTTCGTAGATAAAAGTTCCCGCTTCTATCTTTCCTGGCGGTTCGTCTGGAATGAAATCCTCACGGAAGGTCGGCAGCGCCTGCAGCAATTTTCGGCGTCCCCAGAGAAATCCCATGTGCGGAGCGAAAATCTTGTAGCCCGAGCAGACCAGATAATCGCAGTCAAGTGCCTGCACGTCGATCAGTCCGTGTGGGCCATAGTGCACGGCGTCGATAAAGATTTCCGCGCCGGACGCATGCGCCGCTGTTGCCGCGGCTGCCACGTCCACAATCGAGCCGATGGCATTCGAGGTGAGCGTGCACGCCACGAGGCGCGTTTTCGAGGAGAGCAGAGGGATAAGATCGCCGACATGCAGGCACCCATCCTCACGCACCTTCCACCACAATAATTTCGCACCGCTGCGCTCCGATGCCAGCCAGGTGGCCACGTTGGCTTCGTGGTCCATCTCCGTCACCACGATTTCATTTCGCGCCCCGAGCGTTTGCCCGATCGCGAGGCTCACCAGACGAATGAACGAAGTGGCGTTCATTCCGAACGCGATTTCGTCGGGATCGCGGGCGTTCACCAGATCCGCCACGCTTTGCCGCGCGCGGACAATCATCGCGTCTACTTCGCGGCTCTTTGCATAGCGTCCTCCGCGTTGCACGTTGCACTCAAGCAGATGATGGTTCACAGCGTCGAAAACGATCTGTGGGATTTGCGCGCCCGCGGCATTGTCAAAGAAGATGAATCCGGAAGTGCGATTCAGCGCTGGAAAAGCGTCCCGAACGGTTGCAATCGGAAAGTTAGCTGTCGCTGAGATGCCCTCCGCATTCAAAATGCCTTCAGCCTGCAAGAGTGTCTCCTTAGTGATCCCTGAGTGTCAGCCTCGGCCCAAAAGCTTTACCCTGTGAAAACGTGCCCCGTGGGTAAAGCTTTTGATGAACCGCCAGCATCTTTCGCCGCTGTGGGCTAGAATATCTGTTTTCGTTTCCGGGTAAAAGCTGGTGACGTCCAGCCGGGCCGTGCTGCCTCACGCGGCAAATAAAAGAACATGCCAGTCTCCGTAGCCAGTTCCAAAACCATCTTCGATGCTCTCAAGAAATGCGACATCCGGTTGATGTCGGCTCTGCCGGAGACCTGGCTGGTCCATCTCATTCGCATGGCCGATGACGACCCGGAAATGATTCTGGTGCGCTTGGCGAAAGAGGAAGAGGGGGTCGGCATTTCGGCGGGAGCGCACTTCGCTGGAGTCAAATCCGCCATGCTGATGCAGAATCATGGCTTCCTCGCGTCGATCAACGGTGTCGTTTCGTTCGCACACCTCTACAAAATTCCTCTGCTGATGCTCATCAGCCACCGCGGTACGTTCGGCGAGCGCGATCCATGGCAGACGCAGGGCGGCAACGTTACCGAATCGCTTTTACGTGCGATGAGCATTCCTTACTCTTTTCTCGACCGAGCCGACACCGTCGAGAGGCGCATCCGGCAGGCGCAAGCCCTGTCCGAAAGCAGCCTGCAACCCGTCGCACTTCTGCTCACGCGCGACCTGATGTGGGAGGAATGATGCTTCGTCTCGATTGCCTCCGTGCTATTTATTCC
>JASHTD010000419.1 GCA_030040725.1 Candidatus Sulfotelmatobacter sp.
AGAATCTTGGCGCCCGCGATCCCGCAAAGCACGACCAGAATGCCAAGGTTCCACGCCTTTTCGCCGTTGATACCCAGGCGCTCGGAATTGCGCACGCTGACCCACAGGCCGAGCAGCACTCCCATGGAAACGAGAAAGCCATAGGTCGGAAGGAAGAACTTGCCGAAATGCAGTAATTGCGGATACACGGTTACTTATATGCGGGAAACCCCGAATTTGCTCTGAGACCAGTGTAGCAGGGATGGAGAGGCGACTGCGGGATGCGAACCAGAGCAGGTCCCCTCACCGCTCCTGCGGCGGTTTGGAATGACCTGAAGAGCGAAATCGGAATGCGCAATAATCAAGCCGACCCACTGTGCCGTGTGACGGGGCCGAGAATGAACCCGTCGGTAGACGTTGGGCGCCCGCCGAGACCCTTTAGGCATCTCCGCATGGCGGAGCATCGCACACCGGATCCTAGTTCGAGTCGAGCTCCCGTTCATTCAGCATTGGTTCAAATATCGGTTACCCGCCATCACCAACCCCGCAGGTCGGCTTTCACTTGTCGATGCTAGGAGACTTCCCGGCAAATTGGCAATAGGGAAAGCGCAAATAGTTGGCAGATGGTTTGCAACCAAAGTAATCAGATTGCAACATTTTCCGTTGCATCCTCGTTTCGAGAATGCCGGCTTCCTTTCTTCCAGACCTGCGAGATAGCTGTCAAAAGCACGCTCTGGCAAGGCCTGCCCGGGCCCGATTCGGTCGTTGATTTGACGGTTGGATGTATACTCGGTTCGCCAGAATCCGGGTCTGCTTTAGCGGTGGCTGGGGCAGACTCGGGCAGAGGCCAGTAGATGCCGAAGCATCGCAAGTTCGCGATTGCAGTGGCGGCAATTCTAATCGCAGTACACGTGGCTCTGCTGACGGTCCGTCACGGCACAGCTTTTGCTTCTCTCTGGGGTGACTGGATTGGGGCAGCAACGGCCTTGCTGGCTGCCGTAGTTTGCTGGTCTGCTTCGCGCCGATCGTCTCCCTTTGGCGCACGGGTTTGGCGCCTTGTCTCCCTGTCTCTGGGGCTCGCCTTCTTGGGACAAGTTGCCTACACCTATTTTTTTGATTACCGGCATAACCCTGGCGGGACATTCATGCCCAGCGACATCCTGGTGTTTTTCTGGGCCGTTCCCGCCATGATGACGCTGTTCCTCAGTCCGCGCGATCCAGCCGGCGGTCTCCGGTGGCTGCGCTTTTGCGATTTTGCCCAAGTCTGCACGCTCGTGCTCGCGGTCGAGCTTTCCACGCTTTACGTTCCCTCGCGATGGGAGCACTCGGAATTAGCCATGGCCGCACGCTCGTTCCAGGTGGGGCTTATCTTTTTCGGATTGCTCGCCCTGAGTTTCCTGGTTCGCGGATTGCTTAGTCGATATCGAACCGCGCGCTCTCTTTTTCTGCGCTTGGCTGTCTTCTTTTTTGTCTTTGCCATTACGTCGAACACAACTCTTTACGCTTTCGCGGCCGGAAGCTACCGCCAAGGCGGGTGGCCCGACCTGATGTGGACGATTACCTACTGCATTCTCGTTGTTACCGCCGAGTCCTGGAGCGGCAACGAACGGGAGGAATCGAGTGCCGCCAAGCTTCCAGCCCCGCGAATGCAACTACTGGCCCAGTTCTCTCCCTTGGTAATTCCTGCGGTCGTGTTCCCGCTCGTGCTGAGGATCGCCCAGGAGCAATTCCTTTGGTCGGTTGTTCTGGTGATGGTCTCCTTCGCTGCAGCCAGTGGACGCTTGTTCGTGGTTCAGAGCCAGTTACTTCATAGCTCCCAGGAATTGCAGAAAAATCTGTCTCTTCTTCAGGGCATCACCGAAGGAACCACGGATTCGATCTTTGTGAAAGATCTGCAAGGGCGCTACCTGATGATCAACTCCGCCGGTGCGCGTTTCCTGGGGACGACCGTCGAGGAGGTGATTGGCAAGCGTGATACCGATCTTTTTACAGAGGAAACCGCGCGCGACATAATGGCTGGCGATCGCAGGGTGATCGAATCCGGAAAGACTCAGACGTACGAAGAGCTAGGCGCAGCCGCCGGAGTAGCGCGGACATATTTGTCGACCAAGGGCCCCTTCTGCGACCCCGACGGGCAGGTCATTGGTTTACTCGGTATTTGCCGCGATATCACAGCTCGCAAGCGAGCGGAGAGCCAGGTTCGGCAGTCCCAACAGAAGCTCCGGATTCACTTCGAACATACGCCTCTGGCGGTGATCGAATGGGACACACAACATCGCGTTACCGAATGGAGTCCTTCTGCAACCCGGGTCTTCGGATATTCACGCGAAGAAGCGATTGGGAAACATGCGAGCTTCCTCGTGCCGCCGGCGCTGCAGGAATATGTAGAGAGCGTGGGAAAGCACCTTCTTGCCCAAACAGGCGGAACGCGGAGCACCAACGACAACGTTACCAAGGATGGCCGCACCATCGCCTGCGAATGGTACAACACACCGCTGGTCGACGCATCCGGGCAGGTGCTCGGCGTGGCCTCACTGGTGCAGGACATCACCGAGCGCGTGGCGCTGGAAGAGAAGCTGCGGCACTCGCAGAAAATGGAAGCGATCGGCCGCCTTGCCGGTGGTGTCGCCCACGACTTCAACAATCTCCTGACAGTCATCATGGGGTACAGCCAGATTCTCGCGGACGGAGTGTCCAAGAGCGGGGCTCTGGCTGATGCTACAGCTCAAATCCGTTCGGCTGCCGATCGCGCGGCGGGCATCACCCGCCAACTTCTGGCCTTCAGCCGCAAGCAAGTGCTGCAGCCGCGAGTCATTAACCTGAACGACATCATGTTGAGCCTGGATACGATGCTGCGCCGCTTGATCGGCGAGGATATCGAGGTCTTGACCGTGCCATCCCGCGATCTCGGCGCGGTGAAGGCTGACCCGGGCCAGATTGAGCAGGTCATCATGAACCTGGCCTTAAATGCGCGCGATGCTATGCCTCACGGCGGCAAGCTCACACTGGAAACCGAAAATGCGGACTTGGACAAGGACTACGCTCATGACCATGAGCCTTTGCAACCCGGACGCTACGTCATGCTGGCGGTGAGCGACACCGGCGCCGGAATGGGTCCCGCTACGCGGGCGCGCATCTTCGAACCGTTCTTCACCACCAAAGAAGTGGGCAAGGGAACTGGCCTCGGACTCTCGATGGTCTACGGAATCATCAAGCAAAGCGGCGGCTACATTTGGGTTTACAGCGAGCCCGACCGGGGGACGACATTCAAGATCTATTTCCCCCGGGTCGATCAGGCAGTAGAAAAAATTGCAGCCGAGAAGCGGCCAGCCGGCATACAGCGCGGAACGGAAACCATTCTCTTAGTCGAGGATGACACGCAGCTGCGCCAGCTCTCGTCTTCAATTCTGACCCATTGCGGATACAGAGTGCTGGCCGCCTCCACCACCGAAGAAGGTCTATCGTTATGCCGGGCGAATCAACGTGACATCCGGCTGCTGGTGACCGATGTGATCATGCCCGGCATGAACGGCCAGCAGTTAGCGGAACAAGTGAAACAGATCTCACCGCAGACCAGGGTGCTTTACATCTCCGGCTACACCAGCAACGCCATTGTCCATTACGGTATGCTCGACGCAGGATTGTGGTTCCTGCCAAAGCCGTTTTCCCTGTCTGCACTGGTCGCGAAAGTTAGAGACGTTCTCGACTCGAAGACTGACCAACCGCCGAAAGAGCTCTCTTCGCAGGCGGCTCCGATGCAAAAAAGACAGGAAGAATCTACAATCGGGGAATCGTGACTTCCGCGCCGAATTTATTCACCCGCGCCCCGAGCAGCTTTCTTCGTCTTCTGCCCAAAGCCGAACTGCACCTGCACCTGGAGGGCGCAATCGAACCAACTACGCTGCTTGCAATGCGGGAACGGCGAGGCGAACATGTCAGCGCTGCCGAAGTGGAATCGCTTTACCGCTACGATGACTTTTCTGGATTTCTGCTCGCCTTCAAAAACATTACTGAACACCTGCGCACGCCGGAAGATTACGAGTTCATCACCTATCGCCTGATGCAGCGCCTGAAAGAAGAGAATGTTCTGCACGCCGAAGTATATGTGTCGGTGGGAGTCTGCTTTTGGCGGAAGCAGAATTTTGAAGCGATATTCGAAGGGCTGGATCGAGGCCGTTT
>JASHTD010000420.1 GCA_030040725.1 Candidatus Sulfotelmatobacter sp.
GGCTCGAAATTGTTATCGCGAAGCATCTAGAAAAAAGCCTATAGCAACAACCCTGCAATCGATGCCGACATGAGATTCGCCATCGTTCCCGCGATCATGGCGCGAAGCCCCAGTCGGGCAAGTTCGCCTTTCTTGTTGGGAGCGAGCGCTCCAATGCCGCCGATCTGAATTCCGATCGAGCTGAGATTGGCAAACCCGCACAGCGCGAACGTCGCAATCGTAAACGATCGCGGGGCGAGCACGGCCTTCTGCGGTCCCAGCATGGAAAACGCGACCAGTTCGTTCAGTACCATCCTCGTTCCCAGAAGATTGCCGATGGCGCTGCAGTCGTGCCACGGGATCCCGATGACCCACGCGACCGGCGAAAAAAGTACTCCCAAAACACTTTCGAGGGTCGAGGGGAACCAGAGAAAACCGAAATGCGCGAGACCGTTGTGAATGCCATGCATGATGCCATCGATCAGCGCGATCAATGCGAGAAACGCAATCAGCATCGCGCCGATATTCAAAGCCATGTGTAAGCCGTCACTAGTGCCGCGAGCCACCGCGCCCAACAGATTTTCTTTCTTGGTTTCTTCATCTTCGGGCATGACCACCCGGCCGGCGGTTTTCGGCTGCTCGGTTTCGGGAACCAACATTTTGGAGAGCAGAATCGTACCCGGAGCGGTCATAATCACAGCGCTCAGCACATGCCTCGGTTCCACGCCAAACGCGAAATAGGCCGCCATGATGGAACCGGATACGTGCGCCATGCCGCTCGTCATCACAGTCATGAGCTCGGAATGGGTAAGCTCCGGCAGAAAGGGTCGAATAGTCACGGGAGCTTCGGTCTGCCCCATGAAAATGCTGGCGGCAACGTTGAGCGACTCGGCTCCGCTCGCTCCCATGATGCGAGTCATCAGCCACGCCGCGATCCGAATGATGAACTGCATGATGCCGTAGTAATAAAGAATGGCAAAGAGCGCGCAAATGAAGATGACGGTCGGCAAAACCTGGAACGCAAAGATGAAACCGATATGCGAAGATTGACGGCCGAGATCCCCGAAAACAAATTCCGATCCGGCGAACGCATAGTTGAGCACTCGATTCGCGGCATCGCCGGCAACCTGGAACATGCGGCGGCCGAGATCGACGCGCAGCACAAACACTGCGAATACAAATTGCAGCCCGAGGCCCCAGGCGACCGTCTTCACGCGGATCGCCCGGCGATTCGTGGAAAAGGCAAAAGCCAGGCCCAGCATGGTCAGGATGCCAAGAATTCCCGTGTAATGCCCCATTTAATTATTCTCCCCGGATCCGATCACTCGATGAATCAGCGGACTCTTTTCGTGGCTCGGCGAATCTGAGATCTGATAGCTCGCCTCGATCAGTTCTCGCGCTCGCGTCGCTCGCTCTTCCGAGTTGTAGTGAATTGTAGCCAGAGGCTCGCCGGCCGTAACCGATTCCCCGACTTTTTTGTGGAGCACGATTCCAACTGCGGGATCAACAGAATCTTCTTTGCGCTCCCGTCCACCACCGAGAATGACGCATGCAGTTCCAATCTGTTCGCACTGCAGCGACGCGATATATCCGCTTCTTGGACTGAAGATTGCCGTGGTGCGCCGCGACTGCGGAAGCTTGGTGGGATCATCGATGGCGCGAACGTCTCCGCCCTGCAATTCCACCATTTGCCGGAATTTTTGCAATGCCTCGCCGGAAGCGATCAGTTGCTGACTGCGCTTTTTTCCTTCTGCGACGTTGTTGGCGACTCCGCCCAGATAAAGCATCCATCCGGCTAGCTCAAGGCAGAGCTGCCGCAAATCTTCTGGGCCGCGGCCGTTGAGAATATCGACGACTTCAACCACTTCCAGCGCGTTTCCAATCATGTTTCCCAGCGGTTGATCCATGTCGGTGATGAGCGCGACAACTTTCTTGCCCATGCGTTCGCCGGTTTCGACCATCAACTCCGCAAGAAAAACAGCATCGCTTTCGTTCTTCATAAACGCGCCCGTGCCGGTCTTTACATCCAGCACGAGCGCGTCGATTCCTTCGGCCAGTTTCTTGCTCATGATCGAAGCGCAAATCAGGTAGGGGCTTTCGACCGTGCCGGTCACATCGCGCAGCGCATAGAGCTTGCGGTCAGCGGGGGCAATCTCCGCTGTCTGGCCGATCATGCAGCAGCCGCAAGCCTCAAGCACACGACAAAACTGCGCGGCCGGCAGATTCACATTGAATCCGGGAATGGCTTCAAGTTTGTCGAGCGTGCCACCGGTATGCCCCAAGCCTCGGCCGCTGATCATGGGAACGGCAACACCGGCGGCCGCCGCAAGCGGCGCCAGTACCAGGGAGGTCTTGTCGCCGACGCCGCCGGTCGAATGCTTATCCACCTTTCTTGCCGGGAGCGAGGAGAGATCGAGCACTTCTCCGGAGCGCAGCATCGTATCAGTGAGTGCCGCCGTTTCGCCGCGAGTCATGCCGCGAAGCACCACGGCCATCAGCCAGGCCGAAACTTGATAATCGGGAATGTCGCCCCGGGTATACGCATTAACGAAAGATTTGATTTCCTCGCGCGACAGTTCGCCACTGTCCCGTTTCCTGCGGATAATGTCGATCGCGCGAAAATTCTGAGTTGAAACGGCCGCGGGATTCACTGGAGGCGGAACCCCTCCGGAAGAAGCTCCGTGATGTGGGCTTGTTTCGGTC
>JASHTD010000421.1 GCA_030040725.1 Candidatus Sulfotelmatobacter sp.
GCGCTTCCCGGTGCCAACCCATTCTATAAGAATGCGATTGCGACTGTATTTGTCCAATCTTGGATATTGGGGTGCATACCGTGCACTTTCGATCGAATGGGCGCAAGTATAAGGCTTCATTGGGGCTGGTTCACGATTCAGGGGAAATTCGGGTGTGTTCACGTTTTCACTAATGTTCCTCAGGATTCGATGATCCCATGCTCAATCATATCAGTCTCTTTGACGCAAACTGCGCTCCAAAACTACGCTGCAACAGACGCCCGACTGCTCCCCGCAGTTCGCCGTCAAGGCTAAGAAGAACGGGCACGCCAACGGCGCCCCCGATAATCACCTCCGTCGCCAAAACAAAACCCGGTCGCAAGTTTGCCACCCATCCACTGGCTTGGATTAGCAGCACTGCACCCCCAACAGTTAAGGAGGCCACTATGGAGGGAACAACCCCTGAAAATAGGTCTCGCAAAGAAATCTTACAAAGCCTCATAAATACGTAAACGAACACCGGAGTCACAATGAGCGCCCCCGCTACAAACCGGGCCAAGGCAATCCCCGCAAGCTGCCAGGTGACCGATCCATTCTTGACCAGCACACCTGCGACCACCAGAAAAACGAGTCCCACTGCCATCCGCGCCCATTCGAGAATCGCGAGTTGGTGAGGTCGCGAAAGCGCTTGCAACAAAGGCCCAGTGAAATATGCGAACATCAGCGCCGCGTTCAACACACTAAGAATTCTGAGCGCATCAGCGGCCGGCGTCCATTTTGGACCGACGGTCGCCATCAGAGGGCCAGCAACGGCCATCAGTCCGGCAAATGCCGGCAACGCCAACGCAGCACAAAGACGAATACAAACAAGCATGCTTCTCCGCAGCGCTTCAGGGTTGTCTTGCCACCGGGAGAATTCCGGTAAAGAGACAGCCTGGATTGAAGATGTCACCGCTGCTTGAATACCGTTCGCCATTCGTTCCGCTATTTTGTATAACCCAACCGGTACTGGACCGAAGAGCAGGCCCAGCAAAATCGAAGCGGCCTGCACATCGGCATAAATTCCCAAGAGGGCCAAAAAGTTCGACGCCGAAAAACCGGTCAAGTCTTTTAAATGGCGCCAAGAAAATTCAAATCGAGGGCGCCATGAACTCAGCCTCCATAACAGCGCCGCGGCCGTCGAGTCGCGAACGATTTGTTGCCCGACCAGCGCCCAGGCGCGGAATCCCGCCAGCGCCATCGCGACTCCCACCACCCCGCTTATCAGAACGGCCACATTGGATCGGATGGAAAGACTTTTGAAGTCCATCTGCCTGCTGAGCAGTGCGTTCTGCACAAGCGACATTCCCTGGATGGGAATGCATAAGGAGAGCGCGGCGATAATGCTCGCCACCTCCGGCGCGTGATTCTTGCGCGCCCACCATCCGCTGAGCAAAATACTGACCCCAATCAGGATTAAACTCAGAGCCTGGTCCATCCAAAACACGGCATCCAGATGTTCTGGTTCCAGGTCTTTCTTCTGGATCAAAGCCGTTACAAATCCCTGATCAAGAAACATCTGGAGAAAACCAATATAAATCAGCGCAATCGAAACTGTTCCGAAGTCATGTGGTCCCAATAGGCTCGCCAGAACAGCCGTGAACAATGCTGTAAAGCCTTGCTGGCCCCAATTCGCCGTATACGACCACTTCAAGGCATTGAGGAATGATTTCTGTTGAGCCATCTGCCCTGTGTGCAAGAAATCGAGTTCTTGCAATTCGCGGTTATGCCCTTCTCGCTACCGCAAGGAACTCCGAGAAAAGAATGTTGTTTGTGAGGCCGCGCATAGGACCATCGAGGGCCGGGGCCTGTGGAGATCGAATTTCGATAATCCTTTCCGGCTCCATTCCCGCCTTGCGAAACCAGCGTCGAATTGACCTTCGCGATGTCAGCTGAACACCTGTGGTTTCATAACCCCCGAAATCCCAAAAACATTTGTTCCGGCGGATTTTCCGCCAGTACACGAGAAGTGGCGATATCTTGGGCACCAAAAGGATCGTCGTGCCTTGATCCGAGAGAACACCCTGAAATAGTGACAGAATGGACCCCGGATCCGGCACCAAATGAATAATATTTGAAAACAAAATGCAATCGAAAAACCTGCCGCTCAACTGTTCGCGCACTGAATGAAAATCCCCGTAAACCATCTCCACGCCGGCCGCCTGAGCGCCCCCGGGAATGACGGGGTCGAGAGGAACTGCAACAACGCTCAATCCTCTCTCCACGAGTGCCGCTTCCGTAGCACCCCATTCGCACCCAACCGAGAGTAATGTCCTCACATCCTCGGGTATCGAGGAGACCAATTCGGGCCGAACCGGTTCATAATAAGATTTCGAATATGTCGCGGATTTCAACTTCGTCTGCGTCTCACAAAGCGATCGCGGAGCATGACCATTGTTGCTTACTTCTAGCAGAGTTTGCAGTTGCCGACGCACTTCGCGACCGTTTACTCCGAATCCAACCTCGACGTATTTATTGGGAATGTGGTGTACAAGGAAATCTTCGAAACGTGAGATGCAAATTAGCTTCGTGAAGCCGCACTGAGTGTAGGGATCGGTCGCGGCAGACTCCGAAAGCAGATATATACCGTCCCGGTGGGGTCTTACGAGAAAACCTCCCGAATCAATCGCACGCCGAAGCTGCTCTTGACTGAGCACATAGCAGGCGGAGTGTTCGTTGGTGAAGAATGCAAACTTATAGTTTCCTCTCGATCGTACTGATTCTGGATCCCAGTGAAAGTAGCCATGGACATCTGGGAAATGGAATTCGCCGGCCTGACCCTGCTCAAATCTCATGAACCCCAGAATCTCATCCTTGCGAAGCGCGCCCGATACCTCGAGGAACGCCCGCAGATTTCTTTCTGTGATAAGCGTGTCGTCTTCTGAATAGATAAAAAGATCGTAATCATCCAGGCGTTTGGCAAGAATCTCTTTGTGCGCAAAAGGCAAGGTCCAAGGATCCTTGCCCTGCAGGTCTACCACAACCAACTCTACATCGCCGCCAAGCTCCTTATGCAGATTCGACAAAACCACAATATCCACGTCGAATGGCATGGACCGGTACTCGTTTATGAGCCGCCGGAGATACAAGTCGTTCTTGGACCCGAAACTTGCAACGGCAACTAAAACTCTCGTCCGCAAGGGTATCTTCACCGGTCTTGAGCCGTAGATCGCGGCCTGCGGAGTTTCGCCAATCCTGCTCTTATGGTTTGCGCAATTTCCTGTACTAAAAGTTTGCCGGGATCGCCGGAATCGACCGCCTCCCAACGGGAATACGCAAGAATCCAAAGGATGCCGCAGGTGGCAGAAACGAAGAGCCCGAGCGCGACCAAGAGCGCCCTTGGCGGGTACGACTTTCTCTCAGGCAGATCCGCAGGATCGAGCACTTTCACGCTTGGAGTTTCCCGCGCTTCTTCCACCTTGGCTAGTTCGTACTGCTTCGTCAAGGTCTCGTAGATGGTCTCCTGCACTTTTGCATTGCGGTACA
>JASHTD010000422.1 GCA_030040725.1 Candidatus Sulfotelmatobacter sp.
CACCTCGGCTCCGAGCAACTTCATGCGGAACACATTCAACTCTTGCCGCCGCATGTCCTCGGTGCCCATGTACACCACGCATTCAAAGCCGAACAGGGCACACACCGTAGCCGTAGCCACGCCGTGCTGCCCCGCGCCGGTTTCGGCAATTACGCGGCGCTTGCCCATCCGCTCCACCAGCAAAGCCTGCCCCAGGCAGTTATTGATCTTGTGCGCGCCCGTGTGCAAAAGGTCTTCGCGCTTTAGATAGATTTTCGCCCCGCCCAATTTCTGCGTCAGTCTTCGCGCAAAGGTCAGCGGAGTCGGGCGTCCCGCGTAAGTCCGCAGCAGTTCATCCAGCTTTGTCTGAAATTTCTTGTCGCGCTTCGCCTTCTCATATTCGCGCTCCAATTCGTCGAGCGCTGCCATCAAAGTCTCGGGAACGTAGCGCCCGCCGTACACGCCGAAACGGCCGGGTTTGTTGGTCCGGGTTGAACCGTGACCATTCGACGAATCAGGCAGGCGCCCCACTCTACGCGCTTTTTGTAGGGTCGTGATTTTGACTTTCGTAGCTCGTGGAACAATAGCCATTGTTAATGAGCCTTGTCATTCCTGCTGTTCTGACGCCATAACGCCTCACGCAGTACGTCCGTCCATCTCCCGCACCGCTCGCACAAAAGCTCGTACTTTCTCAGGATCTTTTTTTCCCGGCCGTGCTTCGACGCCCGAAGCCACATCAACGCCCCAAGGATTCAGCGTATCGATAGCTTCGCCAACATTCTCAGCAGTTAGGCCACCGGCGACAATTAGCTTCACACCGCCTTGTTGTACCGCCCTGGCGAACGGCGCTGCTTTCCCCCAGTCAAACGCGTTTCCAGTCCCGCCTGGCTGTCGGAGATTGCCCGAATCCAGCAAAAATGTGTCCTGGAACATCTCGGACGAAGACGAAGACTCGAATTGAGCTCTCATCCACTGCGAAAAAGTCCCCGTGAGTTGTGCAAGTTCAGAAGGAGTTTCGGCTCCAAGCGCATTCATTGGCAACGCAACCACAAATCTGGCTCGCGGAGGAAGACGAGAAGCGCGCACGAACGTCGCTGAGTCTCCGGCCGGTTTCGGCTCCTGTGACGCATACACCTGAGCGCCCGTTAACCCAGCTTGCAGCATCGTGCCGATTGGATCGTAGAAATCGTTGCCCACAAACACTCCCAGTTTTTCAATATCCGAAGGAAGCTTTTCTGCAATTGTGCGGGCAGCGTCAATTGAGATGTTTCGGGGGCTGTTCGGGTGAAACACAAATCCCACCGCATCCGCACCCGCGTCCACCGCAACCAGCGCGTCTTCGAGATTCGTCATTCCGCAAATCTTGATCCAAGTCATAAAGACACTGTCATCCTGAGCGAAGGTATTGCAAGCGTAGTGCGACCTGAAACGGAATTCTCACCGAGCACCGTGCGCCCGCAACTCCGAGTTTGCAACCAACTCCCGCAGCGTCTCTCCCGGCCGCTCCGCCCGCATCAGCAACTCGCCAATCAGACACGCCTGATATCCTGCCGATCGCAACCGCGCAATATCCTCGACCGAGCGAATCCCGCTCTCCGCCACCCGCAAAACATTTTCAGGAAGCAGTTCCGCCAACCGAAATGCCGTCTGCGGATCAACTTTGAACGTCTGCAAATCGCGCGTGTTCACCCCAATCAAGTCGCATCCGGCATCGAGTGCCCGCTGCAACTCATCTTCATCATGCACTTCACAGAGGACATCCACGGTCAACTCGCGCGCACAGCGAACCAAACTTGCGATTGCAGCATCGTTCAGCGCCGCCACGATCAGCAGCACCGCATCCGCCGCATTCGCCCTGGCTTCGAGCACCTGAAACTCATCGATGACGAAATCTTTTCGCAAGCACGGCAGCTTCACGGCCGCGGAAGCCTTTCGCAAATTTTCGAGTGATCCCTGAAAAAATTCCTCGTCCGTCAAGACGGACAAAGCCGCGGCACCGGCCGATTCCAGCTCTCGCGCCAGTTCCGCTACGCAAAAATTTGCCCGGATCAATCCCTTCGAAGGCGATGCTTTCTTCAATTCGGCGATGATCGCCACACCGGCCCTGCTCTTCGCTTCCAGTGACCGCCGAAAGCCGCGCGGTACGTGCCGTTCGGCGCGCCGCTCCAGTTCGCGAAGATCGGCCGCTGCCTTTGCGGCCGCGACTTTTCCCCGCGTCGCTCGCAAGATGTGGTCGAGAGAGACAGGCATAGCGAGTGCCTGAATTATACGGGAAGGTGTGCCGGGCAGGCGGAAACCGCCGCTATCGGCAGACTGCATCAATTTCCTTATAAGGCTTCTCGGCGTGTGGAGGATACTTGATCTGTTTTACCTGCATCATCTGATCGAGCAATGTGCCCGCATCGTGCAGTCCCACATCCGGATCGGTCTCATAGGCCGGATCGCTTTCCGCTTCATCGAGCGTCACCAACTGAAAGCCTTCCTTGTGCAGCAGGTCGAACGCATCGGGAAGAATCGTGCTGCTGAACGCTCCCAGGTGCATCAGCAGCACATAGTTAATCTCGCGGCCGAAAATCAGTTTCGACTGTTCGCGACCCAGATCGAGAAATTCCGAAGCCGTGCTGAGATAGCTCGATCGCAGCCAGGCGATTGAATTCTGATCTTTCTTCTCCGCGCAGCGCGCGTACGCCGTATTCCACAAGTAGTCTTCCCAGTCCAGTGTCACCTGCGCAATTCGATATCCGTGAGCCTTCAGGTACGCCCGCACCGCGCGCCGTTTCTCGACCGTGTCCCCCTCATGCAGATAGGGATAGCGTAGCCAACGCCAGTTATTTTTTGCATCGAGCAACTCCAGCACCGGTTCGTCTTCTTCAATCTCGCGCTCGAAAGCTTCGGCGCTGTTTTGCTCAAGATCCATGTGCGAGTAGGTGTGATTCCCCACCAGTTCTTTTGCTGCCCACAACTTGAGCGCTTCCGCGCCGTCTGGAGTTCCCTCGAGTTTCTTGGCATTGACGAATCCGTAGACCGGGGGAAGGT
>JASHTD010000423.1 GCA_030040725.1 Candidatus Sulfotelmatobacter sp.
CCACGTCATGCCGTCTCTACGCCTGGCGACTTAATCTTTCACATCCGCGCCAAGCGCATGGATCTGTGTTTCGAACTGGCCACGCAAATCATGGCTCGGCTCGAAGGCGTCGTCACCGTCGCCGATGAAGTCCACGGCTTCCGATACTTCGATGAACGCGATCTGCTGGGCTTCGTCGACGGAACCGAAAATCCAACCGGCAGCGCGGCTGACGATGCCGTCTTTATTAGCAGCGAGGATCCAGCATTCCGCGGCGGTAGCTACGTCATCGTGCAAAAGTATCTTCACAATCTCGATGCCTGGAACAAGCTTCCTACCGAAGCCCAGGAAAAAATCATCGGCCGCACAAAAGTCGCCGACATTGAACTCGACGATTCCGTCAAGCCAACCTCCGCCCACAACGCGCTCACCACCATCGAAGAAAACGGCAAAGAAATCAAAATCCTTCGGGACAACATGCCCTTCGGCCGTCCCGGCCACGGCGAGTTCGGCACCTATTTCATCGGCTACAGCCGCTCGCCCCGCACCATCGAACAAATGCTGGAAAACATGTTCATTGGCCGCCCACCCGGCAATTACGACCGCATCCTGGACTTCAGCACCGCCGTAACGGGAAATCTTTTTTTTGCTCCGACCGCCACGTTTCTCGATAGCGTTTCCCCTGAGCAGCCTGCGCCAGCCGCATCCTCCGCATCGCAGACCTCGGCGACACCTTCTGCGTCGGCTGAAACCTCCGCCTCCACCGCGTCATCCAAGAATGGTTCACTCGGCATTGGCTCCCTGAAAGGAAAAAATTTCCATGAATAACCTGCATCGCGAGTTGGCTCCGATTTCTGACGCCGCGTGGGCTCAAATCGAAGAAGAAACTTCGCGAACCATCAAGCGCTATCTGGCCGGCCGCCGGGTGGTGGACGTTCACGGACCCGCAGGAACTGCTTTCTCAGCCGTGGGTACAGGCCACTTGTCCACCATCGCAGCGCCCGGCGACGGCATCACCGCCAGTCAGCGGGAAGTGAAAGCCCTCGTCGAGCTGCGCGTTCCTTTCGAGCTCGACCGCCAGATGATTGACGACGTCGAACGTGGCTCGAATGATTCCGATTGGCAGGCGGCGAAAGATGCAGCACAGAAGCTGACCTTCGCAGAGGACCGCGCCATTTTCGAAGGATACGATGCCGCCGGAATTGTCGGCGTCCGCAAGGGCACGAGCAATCCGCAGAAATCTCTTCCCGCCGACGTTCGCAAATACCCGGAAGCCTTTGCCCAAGCCTTAAGCCAGTTACGCCTGGTGGGCGTCAACGGCCCTTATGCCATTCTGCTCGGCGCCGACGCTTATACCGAACTCGCGGAAACCAGCGATTATGGCTATCCTGTCCTCGAACACGTCAAGCGCCTGGTCGAAGGCAAAATAATCTGGGCGCCCGCCATCGACGGCGCCTTCGTCCTGACAACCCGCGGCGGCGACCTCGATCTTCATATCGGCCAGGACGCGTCTATTGGCTACCTGAGTCACACGGACACACACGTTCGGCTTTATTTGCAGGAAACATTTACTTTCTTGTACCTGACTTCCGAATCCGCTGTCGCGCTCGCTCCGCCCTCAAAGCCGCGCTGATTCCGATACGTGTGTCCCATCGGCGAGATATTGAAGTTCACATCGTCGAATAACGCCACCAGCGGTATAGATCTGCTCATAATTGGCGTCCCTCCTGAGGAAGCCTTAGCCCACGCCATGCAAAGGCTTGAGCGGCAACTTGGACGCGAAATCAACTACACTGTCCTCACCCCGAAAGAATTCGAGTCGCGCTCGTAAGGATGCCTTTCTGGAAAACGTCTGGCACAATAAGCGTGTTTCGCCTATAGGTCCAAATGAAGAAGCTAAAGCCACACACCGTTGACAGGGCAGATTGAGCGATTCCTCACGAGCGCGGACAAGAAGCTGGCTTCGGCTCGCAAGATTCTCGCTTTCGACGAGGAAGCTTGCCTTCAGCAAGCCTACGAAGCTATGCTCAAAGCTTCCCCCGGTTTCATGTTCAGCTATGGATTTCGTGCAAGAAGTCAGCCGGGACACCACGTCGCAATCATCGATTTTGTGAGGTCACGCATCGATAAGAAACATGCCGGTGTGCTGATCGTCTTTGATCGCCTACGCCGGAAACGCAATCTAGCCCTATATGATGACACGGGCTTTGTTTCTCCCCACGATGCCGAGCAAGCACTCGAATCTGCCCGCAACTACTTGAATCTGATTCGAGCCGACATAGCGGCCCGAGAATCCTGAATCAGAGAATTAAACAAAGATCCTCTAGCTGGTAGGCTGAGAGTGCGTTGCTGGGCCTAAGCCAGCGAGCTTACCTTGCGAATTGGCGAGTCCGGCGATGGTTCAGTTCGGATGGCCATGCTACTACTGCAGCTTCGCGTACTCGGCTTTGGCTTGCTTCAGGATGGGGATGTCGGGGTCCACGTCTTTCCAAAGGGTGAGGAAGTCTTGATAGGCAGCCTTCGCTTTGGCGGTGTCGCCTGACATCGCGTAAGCGCGACCGATTTGAAGATGCGCCAGTGCTCCAGTCACAAAGTTCAGCACGATGCCTCTGTGATCCAGCATTTTCTGAAACTCAGCGGCTGCTGCGGTGCCGTTGTGCGCGAGCAGGTAGGCCTGGCCGCGCACATACGGCGGGTACAAGGAGCTGACCGAACTCAGTTCATAAGGGGCGGCGGCCTCCAGATCGATAAGCGCTTGGGATGCATTGCCCTTGCGAAGCTCGATGGCGGCATTGATGGTCGGCAGCCAGTAGATCTTCAGCATTGTATTGGTCGGATAGGTCTCCTCCAATTCCTCCGCCAGAGCGTTAGCTCGGGGAACATCGCCGATGCGAGCCAGCGTGATGGCCGCTTCCACCTTCACATCCCGGCCCGGAGACAGCGCCAAGGCCGCTGTAACTGCTTGTTTCGCGGCCGCAGTGTTGCCCAACTCCGCTTCCCGCAACGCAGAGTTTACCTGCCATGAAGCAGCTGCTTCCTTGGAGTCAGCGCGGACGGCCGAGTCCACCGCCCGGCGAGAGGAATCCCGTGCCTTGCTAATCCGTCCGTAGTAAGCCTCAGTGTTAGACTGCATCGAGAGCAGCACATCTTCAACTCCGGGCTTGCCCGCACCCCAATCCACCTGCTCCTCCATCTGCGCTGCGTCTCCCCGCAGAAAGGCAAGAAAGTATAGGCACTGGCGCAGATTCGCGCTATCCAACTTGTGTGCGAATGCCTGATCGAGGGTGACTTTGGCTTCATCCAGCCGGTTCAGGTTGACGTACGTGAACCCCAGATTCAAATAGCCCATGACATTGTCAGGCGCCAGCCGCAGCGTTTCCTGATATTCGAAGAGAGCTTTGTCATATTGCCCCAGCGTGATGTACGTCGAGCCCAAGTTGTTACGGGGAGTCCAATCGCGAGGATAATTTGCTATCCACACTTCCTGCGTCTGCATCTCCTTGTCAAGCTCTCCTACGGCATCAAAATAAGCCGCAACGATACGTAACTTCTCCCGTTCGCTGACACGATCGCGCAATTGGTAGGCCTTGGTGGCATATTCCAGCGCCAGCGACGGTTGGTCAAGAACGCCGTAACGTAACGACAACGAGGCATAGGCCATTGGGAAGTTAGGGTCAAGTTCAATCGCCCGCTTCATAAACGGGATGCCTTCCGGAATCCCTTTCTCAGCCTCTATCGTCATACCCATGCTGTAGTCCTTCAGGGCTTCGAGAGAGGACGTCGTGACTTCAACGGGAACATCAAACTTCTGCACCGAAGGCAGCGACTCTCCCAGCTTGGTGCGCAGCCTGGACGACGCCCGGCTCAAAGCGTTCAGAACGTCTTCCTTGCTGGTTGCCTCGACCTGTTCTTTGGCCAAGGTGTCGCCTGCGCTGCACGCCACGGCGTTCAGGTCAACCAAGTAGTGGCTGCCCAAGGTGGAGATCGACCCGCTCAGCACGGCTTTGCTTCCCGTCCGCAGGCAAAGCTCGCGGCCCACATCCGCCGTGATGCGTTCGTTCGTGGGACGGCCCATCATCTGCAGCGTCTCACTGACTTTTCGGTCGGAGAGTATGTTCAGAAAAGGAGATTGCCCGAGTTCTACGGCCAACGCCTGCTTGAGCGCATCATCGAAGACGGCATCGCCGGTCTTGTTGTCGAAATCGGCAAGAAGGATCGTGTCTTTTTCGGTCAGGCGGTTGGCTTGATGCGAACGATAGTAGAGCCCGCCCCCAATCAGTACGGCGACAAGTAAAACTGCGGCGGGAGCAGCAACCTTCCAGAGTTTTCTCTTCTGAGCAGCGCGTGACTCCTGTACCGCTGCCGTGCCCGAACTCTCCGAGAGCGCGCCCAGGGCGAACGCCAAGTCGGAGGCCGAGTGGAAGCGTTGCTCGGGATTTTTCTCCAGGCAGCGATGCACGACCCGCTGCAGTGCCGGAGGAACGCTCGTCGTAACCTGCGAAATGCCCAGCGGGTCTTCGTTCAGAATTGCGCTCATTGTGTCGGCCGAGGTCGGCTTCTGAAACGCTCGCTTCCCGGACAGCATCTCGTACAGAACCGCCCCGAAAGCGAAAATGTCTGCCCGGTGATCCGCCGTTTGTCCCCGCACCTGCTCCGGCGCCATGTAGCCCACCGTGCCCATCACCATTCCCGCTTCTGTTCCCTCGGTGAGCGTCAGCGCGCTGTGCGCCGAACCGGGCTGCGGCTGCGTCAGCTTGGCTAACCCGAAGTCCAGAATCTTCACTCTTCCGTCTCTGGTGACGAACAGGTTCTCTGGTTTCAGATCGCGATGCACGATCCCCTTCTCATGCGCTGCCGCCAACCCCCGCGCGATCTGTACTCCGTAGTCAATCGCTTTCCACACGACCTGGCGGCCTCGCTTGATCTGCTCGCGCAGCGTTTCTCCTTCCAGCAGCTCCGAGACCAGATACGGTGAGCCTTCATAGGTGCCCATCTGGAAAACGGCCAGAATGTTGGGATGGCTTAGTGTAGCTGCGGCTCGCGCCTCCTGCTCGAACCTGCGCAGGCGTTCGGGATCGGACGACAGAACCGACGGCAACACTTTGATGGCTACATCGCGCCCCAGCCGCGAATCGCGGGCGCGGTAAACCTCACCCATGCCGCCGGACCCGAGCAGCGATTTGACCTCATAGTCGCCCAGCTTGGCACCGGGCGCGAGCGTCACTCGCGGCGGTGCAGATTGCAGAAAACTGGAGCGTAAGTCGTCGCTCGAGGCGAGCAGGGTTTCGACTTCCCGCCGCAGGGAATCATCCGACGCACAGGCACGCTGCAGAAGGGCGCGGCGCTGCTCGGGCGCCACTTCCAGCGCTTTCCCCAACACATCGCGAATCTGTTGCCAGCGTTCCGGAGTCATCGGAGGGTTGTCCTGGTTTTTTCAGGGCCACTTCACGGTAAGAGCGTAGACCTCTTCGGTGCCCACGTCGCGCGTCAGGAGCACCGATCCGTCCAACCCTACGGCAAACGCGGTACCTATTTCTTCGTCCACCACGCGGCGCAATCCCTTGATTTCCATTACCGCTTCGACGTGACTGTCCGACAAGCGCACTCGAACCATCTTGTGGTAAGGGGTGTCAGAAGTCTCACAGTACGCGTAG
>JASHTD010000424.1 GCA_030040725.1 Candidatus Sulfotelmatobacter sp.
GGCGAAGTTGAAGGCGTCAATTGTGCCTGTGTAGACGTTACTCGTTTGCGCGAAGTTACCGAAGAGCTCAGGTTGGCCAAGGAGAAGCTCTCAGAAGAGAAACTCTATCTCGAAGAAGTCATCGATACTGAACTCGGGTTTGGCGAAATCATCGGCCGCAGCGACCGCTTAAAAGAAGTGATGCAGAAAATAGCGAGGGTCGCGTCCAGTGACGCGACCGTTCTCTTGCTGGGAGAAACCGGTACTGGTAAGGAACTGGCAGCGAGGGAACTCCACCATCGCAGCAGCCGGCGTGGAAAAAGCTTTATCAAGGTGAACTGTGCCGCGATTCCCTCGGGTTTGCTCGAAAGCGAACTTTTCGGCCATGAGAAGGGGGCTTTCACTGGGGCGGTTACCAGGAAGCTCGGTCGGTTGGAACTGGCTGATGGAGGCACCCTTTTTCTGGACGAGATCGGAGAGATTCCGCTAAGCCTGCAGCCTAAGCTGCTGCGTGTGCTGCAAGATATGGAGTTCGAGCGACTAGGAGGCACGCGGACGATCAAGACCAATTTTCGCCTGGTCGCAGCGACCAACCGCGATCTGTTGCAAGGGATGAAGATGAATGAATTCCGCAGCGATTTGTATTACCGGCTGAATGTTTTTCCGATTGTCATCCCGCCGTTGCGAGACCGGCGCGATGATATCCGCCCGCTGGTGGAGCATTTTGTGCGCAAGTTTGCGGTGCAGATGAAAAAGAAGATCACACACATACCCTCGAGGATTATGGAGTTGCTGGTGCGGTCGGAGTGGCCTGGCAACATTCGCGAACTGGAAAACTTTTTGGAAAGATCGGTCATCCTGACTTCGGGATCAGTATTGCAAGCACCACTGGCAGAGTTGGAAATGAAAACGGATTCAGATAAAAGCAGTCTTACACTGCACGATGAGGAGCGGAAACACATACTGAAAGTCCTTCGTGATTGTCATGGCCGATTGGGAGGCGCCGATGGCGCGGCGGCGCGTTTGGGATTGAAGCGCACAACCTTGCAGTCGAAGCTCGATCGCCTGGATATCAAGCCAGGAAACTTCAGAGCGTGAAGTTCCGGCGGTTCCGACAATCGGACCAGCGGTTGGGGAACAGGAGCGCTGGCAAGGCTTGGGCATTATGGGTATCCTTTGCTGATGACCCAAGGATTCAGACGCGTTGTTGAGGCAGCGGTGTGGTTTATTCTGGGATTTGTGACACATATGCTATTGCTTCACTACCATCACCATCCCTACCGCTGATGCCGAACGCGGCCAGGTTTAACTTTCCAGCGCGGCGGTAACCAGAATCGAAGTGGATAGCGAAAAGCCCCTCGCTTGAGCGAGGGGCTTTCCCGGTTGCGCTGCCTTTTGGACGGGAGCGTGTTTCCAGACTACTTGGGCTGCTGTTGCTGGTCAGGGGTCGCCGCCGGCGCTGAATTGCTCGAGAGCTGCTCCAGATCGTTTTTCATCAAGCTGATTTCCACCCGCCCGCCGCTCATGTGCTTGGCGTGAGCGTCCTGTTCCTCGCCGGCTGCCGGTGCATTGCCCATGCCTACGAGGTAAATCCGGTAAAGTGGGATGTCGTGGTTGAGGACCATGTAGCGCAGCACAGACTCGGCCATTTTCTGGGAGTTGGCAATCGCCGTCTGGCCGTGGCCGGAAGAAAAGCCCTGGACCTCAATAATGTAGCCTTTCTGTCCCTTCACTCCGTTTGCCATGTCGTCGAGCGCATCTTTCGCGTTCTTGCTCAGGACGGTCTGGCCTGGGCGGAAGCGGATTTCGGTCTGGTTCGAGGCCTTGTACTGATCGATGTTGCTGACCACGGTCTCAACGGTCTGAATGCGATTCGAAGCCTGTTGTGCGCTCTGCTGCGCCTGGTTGGCCTTGTTGCCAGCATCGATAGCATGCTGATCGGCTTCATTTGCCTTATCCGAGGCCATCTTGATGCCAGCCTGAGCGCGGGCGTCGGTGTCTTTGATCGCCTTGCTGTTGGCTGCGGTCAAGTCGTCGAGTTCGTTGATACGGTCACGAATAGGCTCAGTCTGCCGCTTAACATAGTTCTTGCGGGCGAATGGATTCATGCGCCCCCAGAAACCCTCCCGGCTGGGAGGCTGCAGGGGTTGCTTGCCTGTCGCAGTTTCCGTGGTGGTCGACTGCGAGGCTGCCGGCTGATTGGACTGATCCTGAGAAGACTGGGTCTGGGCGAAGGCCGGAAATGCCAGTACTGCGGCCAGGGGCAAAGTAACTAGAATGCGGGTGCTCATAATAAAGCTTCCTCCAAAGTTTGCAGGAGCGTTTTGGGGCTCCGCTCCAGCACGCAAAATGCGCATGCTGTTCATTCAAAATGCGTCCCCTAAACTGTGATAAGAGCAAGCATTGGGCCACTTGCCGGGCTACGCTGACGCGACGTATGCCCGAAAACCTAGGGCTAATGCCGCAAAACCTGCGGACACAATCTCCTAATACAAGTCGGATGCCAAACTGAATGCCAGGGTTGGAACCGTAAGCTATTGATATTCCTAGGCATTCTATGCTTTTGCGTGCAGCAGAGCCAGTTTCTGAACATTAACGGACGGTAATTTTGGCAAACCTGATATAAAAACTGCGTTGCACGGATTTGCGCTTTAAGGAGGGTGATGTTGAAAAAATTAGTCCATGGAGATTCCGCGATGCGATCTACTGGCCGCTGCCGAAAAGTACGGTTCCAGGTGCCAATAACGGCGGCGGGGCTCGTTCTGGCTTTGGCGCTGGTCGGGTTTCACCCGGTTTGGGCTGAGGAGCCCATGCCGATGGCTTCCGCCCGCATTCCCGCCGATCGCATGCAACAGTATTCCGACCTGGCTGTGACCTGGTTGCAAGAATACTTGCGGATCGACACAACAAACCCTCCGGGGCACGAAATAAAGGCGGTGGAATTTTACAAGAAGATCCTCGATCAGGAGGGGATTGAAAACCAGGTATTCGAATACACGCCCGGACGCGGTGACTTGTGGGCGAGGCTGCCGCACACCTCGGCGAAGGTGGAGCGGCCTATCGTGCTCCTGAACCACATGGATGTAGTGACCAGCGATGCCGCGCATTGGAAAGTGCCTCCCTTCAGCGGCGAGATCAAAGATGGATGGCTGTGGGGACGGGGAGCGCAGGACATGAAGGACGAGGGCCTGGCGCAGCTGGTCGTGATGGTTATGTTGAAGCGGGAGAAGGCTGCGCTCGACCGCGACGTGATTTTCTTAGCGGTGTCTGATGAAGAAGCGGAGGGAACGGGCACGGATTGGTTTATCGCACACCAACGCAGCCTGCTGGAAAATGCGGAGTTTCTGATTAACGAAGGCGGCGAGAACCTGTTGCAAGATGGCAAGGTGAAGTACGTCGGCGTGGATGTGGGCGAGAAGACAACTTTCTGGCTGCACGTAGTGGCGCACGGGCGTCCGGGACATGCATCGCGGCCGAACGCCGAGTCAGCGCCGAATCGACTGGTGCATGCCCTGGACAAAATCCTGGCCTATCAGACGCCGCTGAGAGTGTTGCCGGTAGTAGAAGAATTCTTGCAGGATATGGCGCCATACGAACCGCCGGAGCAGGCCAGGGAGTATCGGAATATTCGCAAGGCGATCGAGGATGAGAAATTTCGGCGGGAAGTCGTAAACGACGAGTCGCTGAACTTCCTTTTGCGCGATACGATTTCTCTGACGATGCTGGGTGGCTC
Organism: Candidatus Sulfotelmatobacter sp.; assembly: GCA_030040725.1. GTDB lineage: Bacteria > Acidobacteriota > Terriglobia > Terriglobales > Acidobacteriaceae > Sulfotelmatobacter. The sequence goes on from JASHTD010000424.1 coordinate 3,713, forward strand.
GGAGCAGACGAACGTGATTCCTCCGGAGGCCTGGGCGAATTTGGATGTGAGGATTTTGCCCGGCGGCAATCCGGAAAGATTGCTCGAGAAACTGCGGGAAATCGTGGGCGATCTGAACGTGACGATTGAGCCTCTGAATGCTGAGTTTCGGCACGCCAACTACTCGCCGACGAATACGGCGCTGTATGAAGCGATTAAAAAAGTGTCGGCGAAATATTTTCCGGGAACGCCTGTCGTGCCGCACATCACGAGCGGCTATACGGAAAATCAGCGCTACCGGCCGCTAGGGATTGACGCGTACGGGTTTAATCCTTATACGGCGACCGAGGAAGAGGGCAACACCGAGCACGGGAACGACGAACGGATTCGCGTGGAAGAAGTGCGGCGCGGGCCGCGGATTCTGTTCGATGTAGTGGCGAGCGTGGCGGGAACTCGATGAGGGTTTTTGCGGCGCTAGGCTGGGTTCAGTGCACACCGGGATTGGGGAAAAGTATTGCAGGATGAGCGCGTCTCCGATGCCGGGACGCGCTCATCGCTCTTCGAATACGGGATTGTCGCCCCAGGCTCAGAAGGCGGAGTCCCAGGTAGCGCTGAACGTGCCGCGAACCGGCGGCACTACCGGACATGAGCTGGAGTCGCTCGTCAGGAGCAACTGGGGGCCGGGCGTGGTCTGCCCGACGCAGGAGAGCCAATAAGAGTCGCTGTCGTCGCTCATCGGCATGTCGTTCACCGTGCCGCCCTTGAAGCCTTCGATAGGCGTGGTCTTCCCGCCGGATGTAACCTCACCGTTTTGGAAGTTGGTACGGGTGTAGTCCACGAGTGGCAGGATCTGGAAGCCGAAAGGCAAGTCGAAGGCTGGGCGCTCCACGATCCACTCGGCGCTCGAATCGAGGCAGGTGGCTGGGTCGCAGGACGAAGTCACCGAGAAGCTCTCCAGCGGGTTGGTGGAGTCGGTGAGCGACAGTGTGTAATTGTTCGTACCACCACCCGGCGTGACGGTTACCGAGGCGGTGATGTGGTCGCCCGGCTGCGGGCAGTCGATGTTGTCGTTGATGCATTCCAGTGGGCCCTCCTCGACGGTGCCGGCCGGGAACATCTCGTACCAAACATAGTAGTACGTGACCCCTTCGAAGCACTGCGTGGCACTGCCGAGCTGCTCCACCGTCCCATCGCTGAAGCCGTCAATGCCGACCCACTGCGCGATGAAGGCGTCCTGGTATTTGTAGGGGCCGCCGGGGCACTGCACCGCCGGGATCACCCAGTGACCGCTGACGGATGAGACTGTGTCCGAGCCGGTCTCGGCGTCGGCGTAGCCCGACCAGTTGATCGAGGGCGTAGACGTAACGCCTCCGCTGGCGGGCCGCGGCCGAGCCGAGCTGCGCACGTGCGGATGGCGAGAGGACATGTACTTGAGGAACGCCGCCCTTGCTCTGGCAACGGTTGACGCGTCGGGGTGCGTGGAGTCCGGGGCGCCTGCGTAGGCGCTGGGCATTACCATGCTGGACAGCGCGATCCCGACCAGCACGGCAACGACACCCACGAGCCACCTCTTTCCTCTAGAGGGGCTGGGTGATCCGAAGGCGCGAGCGTTCGAGGACGTGTGCCCGGCGCGAAGCAGGGAAATCCTGATATTGCTAAACGGTTTCATATTAATCTCCTGGGATACGATTGGGACGCAGGGGGGAAGTCCCGCAATGGACGCCCGAATTGTACACTTGCCCAGCGGATTTGCAAGATTTATTTCAGAGAAGGGAGGCCTTTTAGCGGAAAGTTCTCAACCCCCCCGTCTGCGCTCGTTGACCCAGCAGTGGTTGGAGATCAAGCCAGAGGCTCCGAGGAGATGAACAGACGCTGGGGCAACCGTCATCACATAAGCGCGCCGTAAGCGTGCCTCAGCGCGTACCGCCGCAATGCTTCTCATGCTGTTCGGTGATGAAATGATCGGTCATGCCGGCAATGTAATCGCAGATCACGCGCGGCAGAGATTCCTCTTTGGCTTTTTCCTGATAATGGTGCGGCAAGGCCGAAGGATTTTCCATCCAGAAAGCAAACAGCCCGTTGACGATAGGTTCGGCGTCGTCTTTTTCGTCTGCCAATGATGGGCTGTAATAAAGGTTTTCGTAAAGAAAGTCTTTGATCTGCTTGCGCTCGGTTTCGACTTCGGGACTGAACCCCGCGATGCGCGCGGTGTGAACTCGAACATCGGCGAGAGTCTTGATGCCTGAATCTTTCAATTTCGATTGCATGTTCTCGATCAGATCGCTTGCGAGCCGATTGAAAACGCCTTTCAGCGCCTCATTAAATTTCAATTTTTCCGCAACCTGCGGATAGGTTCGCTCCGCTTCACGGAAAAATCGATCGAAGATGGGCAACCCTGCGCGGATTTGGTCGAGAGTGAGCAAGTGAGCTTCATAGCCGTCGTCGAGATCGGCGGTGTTGTAGCCGATTTCGTCGGTGAGATCGATGAGCTGGGCTTCGAGTGGTGGCCGCTGATTGAGCAGGTACTCGGCAAGCTCGGGATGTTCGGAGGTGTCGTAGTCGTGCGAGTGCTTGATGATGCCTTCGCGGACTTCAAAAGTGAGATTGAGCCCGGGAAAAGCGGCATAGCGCTGTTCGAAATCTTCCACGATTCGCAAAGCATGCAGATTGTGATCGAAGAACGAGCCGTGCGACTGCATGACAGCGTCAAGCGCTTTTTCTCCCGCATGTCCGAACGGCGGATGGCCGAGGTCGTGGACGAGGGCAAGCGCTTCGGCGAGATCGACATTGAGATGAAGCGCTGCTGCGAGCGTGCGCGTGATCTGCGCAACTTCGATGGTATGGGTAAGACGGTTTCTGAAGTGATCGGAGTAGCGGCGGGTGAAGACCTGAGTTTTTGCTTCGAGGCGGCGGAAGGCGCGGGCGTGAATAATGCGATCGCGGTCGCGCTGAAAGTCGTTGCGGTAAGGATGCGGCGGCTCGGGGAAGCGGCGTCCGCGGGATTGCTCCAGATGCACCGCGTAGCCAGCCAGCATGAAGAGAGTCTAGCAGAGTTCGGCGCCGCGTCAGGATCAAGATTTGCAAGGCCAGCGGCCAGGTGTCACTGATTAGCGAGAGACGGAGCCGCCGGTGCGAGAAGTGTCTGCAGGCGATCTACGATCACGTTCATGGCCACATCGAAATTCTTATCGCGATTGCCTAGCAGCATCGCCCCACGAACATATTCTGTGATTGTCCAAAGTGTGACGCCAGTTCGCGGATCAACGATCACGAGACGGAGCTGTCCGAGGACAGGTAATCGACCGAGTCCGGTATCGGTGAGCACCCAACTGATTTCAAGAACCAAGTCCGCGTCGGAGGGAGAAGACACGATCTCGCGTTTCCCCCAGGTTTTCATGGCTGCGTAGAACTGGTTATAGGGACGGTCGGGGCCGCCGTTGAACACAACCTGATCGAAAACGGTCTCGAAGCTTTCGCCGCCGGCATTGGAGATAAATATCTTTTTTGCCGCAGCAATTTGTGGAGGAACGGGAGCGGGCGGCGGCATCTGCGATTTTTGTCCGGCCGCGATTGCACTGGAAACCAGAACTGCAATGGTTATCCAGAGGGGTCGAAGTGGGGCAGTCCTCAAAGCCGCCTCCCGAGGCGCGTGCAACTCCATCACAAGGCCAGACGTCGCAACAGCGGACGGCCAAGTGAACCGCAATCCGACTATTAAAGGAAAAGCAGAATCCGCTTACTGCTTTTGCGATTCTTCCTTGGCGATTGCCACCCTCGCGGCATCCAGCTTTTTCTGCGCGGCCAATAACAAATCGCTATCGACTTCCGGAGCGATGGTTTTGTTCCACTCCTCGACGGCGCGCTGCCAGTGGGCGGCAGCAAGTTTCAGTCGCCCGGTTTTCTGGTAAAGATCGCCCAGGTGGTCCTGCACCGTAGGGTCCGATCCCATGCGGAGCACTGCCTTGTTCAGACTTTCTTCCGACAGATCGTACTTGCCGAGCTTGAAATAGGCCCAGCCGAGCGAATCGAGATAGGCGCCGTTGGTGGGATCGAGGCTGACGGCTTGTTTGATATAAGCAAGCGACTGCTCGAGTTCAACGCCACGATCGGCATTCATGTAGCCGAGATAATTCAAAGTCGCCGCGCTTTGCGGATTGAGAGCCAGCACTTTCTTGAACTCCGCTTCCGACTGGTCGTATTTCTTCTCGCGCTCGTAAGTCGATCCCCGCAGGAAGTAAACATATTCCTTGTCATCGGGCTTAGTGGACAGCAGTTCGGCTTTGTCGAGAGCCTCTTCGGCGTCTTTCCACCGTTTGAGGCGCGTGTTCATGATGGCCAGCCGCAAGTAGACATCGCGATCGTCCTGCGCACCCTTGAGCATGGAACGCACATCCGCGAGCGGCTTCTCGGGATCGCCCATGTCGGCCAATTGGGCATCGAGCACCATGCGCAGTTCGCGGTCGTTGGGCATTTTCTGCACCGCTTCCTGCGCCACCGAGGTGGCCTCGTTCCACTGCTTGGCTTCACGGTAGGTATCGATCATGTCCTGATAGCCAGTGCGAGCGTTCTCATCGCCGAGAGGCAGCATTTTCCGGAACGCCTCTACCGCCGCGGGATAGTTTTCCTGATCGCGATAGATCATTCCCAGGCGCTCGATGAAAATTCCCCGATTGTTGCGCTCGGACTGCGAGTAGCTGCTATCAGGCTTCTCGGTTTTCTTCAGCAACTCCTGCAGAATCTTTTCGCCCTCGTCATAGCGGCCCTGAGCTTCGTAGACGACCGCAATGTTGTAGGGAACCTCGAGTGCGTCGGGAACCATTGCCTGCGCCTTCTTCAGGCTGTCCAGCGCTTCGTCGTATTTGCCCTGACGGCGGTAGATTTCGGAGATGCGCAGATAGGTTTGCGCGTCTTCCGGATTGGCGTCGGCAATGACTTTGTATTGTTCGAGAGCCTTGTCAATCTGGCCGTCGTTCAAAAGATTTTCGGCGAGCCCGCGGATCGCATCCAGATTGTCACGATCCAGCATGATGGCGTGCCGGTAGGCATCGATTGCGCCCTTGTAGTCCTTGCGTTGCTCATACGTCGCGCCGAGCGCCGAGTAAAGCTTGGCGGAGCGGCCAGCATCGGGAACGGCGCTTAGCACCTGCAGGGCGTGGGTCGTGTCGCCCTCGTCGGTGTAGAGCAGCGCCAACGTGGTCACCGCTTCTTCGGAATTGGGATCGAGCTTGACGGCGGTTTTAAGCTCAGTTTCGGCTTTCTCGAGATCGTTGTTCAGACGATAGAGGCGGCCAAGCAGCAGGTGATCATCCACGTTGTCAGGCTCGATCTTGATGATCTGCTCGTACTGCTCGATTGCCAGCTTGAGCATGTTGTCCGAGCCATTGTTATTGCCTCCCATGTCGCCAAGAGATCGCAGATAAATCCTGCCCAGAAGCTTATGAGCTTCCAGATTGTTCGGGTCGCGCTTCAGAATGTCCTGGGCTTCGAGCACGGCATCGCGGATGCGACCGGTTTTTACATAGAGCTCCGCCAGGGCCGAGGTCAGATATTCAGAAGAAGGATCGGACTGGATGGCCAAACGGTACTCATCCATCGCCTTATTGGCGAGATCGCTGCGGCCGTACATGGCGATCTGCTCTTCGTACATGTGAGCGAGCGCGTAATGGTAATACGCGGCGGCGCGATCGACCTTAGGAGCAGGCGGTGTGGACTTCTCGGACTTCTGAGCTGGCTTGGAGTCCGTCGGGGAAGATGGGGCGGTCTGCGCAACTGCCATCGCCGCCAAACATGAAAACGCAAGAAATGCCTGAAGAAATCGATTCATGCTCAACCTGAATGTGCTGGAAATCATTGTATCGGCTTTGTCCCATGCCCTTCCGCAAGCCCTAAGCACTTGGATGCAAAAGCCGCCGGAGTTGGTTATGAGTTAATTCTACCCCGGTGCTCGCCGGAACGGGGAAAAGACTCTCTCCCGCGAGGGCCGGGTGCAGAGTCAAGAGTACAGGGACCGAGGGGGAGTTGATTGTCTAATTTGGTAAAAGGCCGGACGGGTGGAGTTTGGTGAGAAAGCGGCCAAAGCCGCGATTATTGCGCCGCACAAACCGCGACGCAACCCCCGGCTCGCGCCAGATTCCTCGCTGCGCAAAGCAGGCTTGCTCGGAATGACAACGCTTTTCTAGTGGCGGAAGTGGCGCACACCAGTGAAGATCATCGCCAGACCGAGCCGGTCGGCGGCGGCGATGACTTCAGAGTCGCGCTGAGAGCCGCCCGGTTGAATGATTGCGGTAGCTCCAGCTTTGCCAATCTCTTCAACGCCATCCGGAAAGGGAAAAAATGCATCGGAGGCGGCGACCGTACCTTTTAGCGGTAATTGCGCTTTCATCGCGCCGATTTTCGCCGAATCAACGCGGCTCATCTGTCCCGCGCCCACGCCGACCGTTTGTCCGTCGCGGGCGTAAACGATGGCGTTCGATTTCACGTGCTTGCAGATTTTCCATGCGAACAGCAGCGCCCGCGTTTCTTCGGGCGTGGGCGCGCGCTGCGTTACGACCTTCAGGTCAACATCA
>JASHTD010000425.1 GCA_030040725.1 Candidatus Sulfotelmatobacter sp.
GCCAGAATCACCGGCTCTTCTACTTTCGCAATCTCGCTCGGATCGGGCCAGCGCGAAGGATTATCCACTTCAATCAGCTCACCATCCGTCTTCGTAATCTTGTACCGCACGCCGGGAGCTGTCGTGATCAACTCAAGCGCAAACTCGCGCTCCAGCCGCTCCTGAATGATTTCCATGTGCAGGAGGCCGAGAAACCCGCAGCGGAAACCGAATCCCAGCGCCACAGAACTCTCTGGCTCAAAGAAAAACGACGAATCATTCAGCCGCAATTTCTCCAGCGCCTCACGCAGCCGCGTATGCTCGTGCGAATCCACCGTGTACAGGCCGGCAAACACCATCGGCTTGATTTCTTCAAACCCGGGCAGGGCATCGAACGCGGGATTCGCGTCATCCGTAATCGTGTCGCCAATTTTTGTGTCGGCAACGTTCTTGATATTCGCAATCAGAAATCCGACCTCACCGGCTTTCAGTTCCTCGATCTCCACCGGCTTGGGAGTGAGCACACCCAGCGTCTCGACCTCGAATGTCGTACCGTTCGACCACAGGCGAATTTTCTGTTTCTTGCGCAGCGTTCCTTCGAACACGCGCGTCAGCACGATCACGCCGCGATACGGATCGAACCACGAATCGAAGATCAGCGCCTGCAGCCGGTTCTCCGGATTGCCTTTCGGCGGAGGCACGCGCTTCACAATCGCTTCCAACACGTCCGGCACGCCCTGCCCGGTTTTCGCGCTGATCAATACCGCATCCGACGCATCCAGCCCTACCGCGCCTTCAATCATTTCTTTCGTACGAGGAATGTCGGCGCTCTGTAAATCGATCTTGTTGATGACGGGAATAATTTCCAGCCCATGATTGATCGCCAGATAAGAATTGGCCAGCGTCTGCGCCTCGACTCCCTGCGATGCGTCCACCACCAGCAGCGCGCCTTCGCACGAAGCCAGCGACCGTGAAACCTCATAAGAAAAATCCACGTGCCCCGGCGTGTCGATCAAATTGAGCTGATAAGTTTGCCCATCTTGCGCGGTGTACGCCATGCGCACCGCGTGAGCCTTGATCGTGATGCCACGCTCGCGTTCCAGATCCATGGAGTCGAGCACCTGCGCTTGCATCTCACGCGCCGTCAGCGATCCCGTCAACTCCAGCAGGCGGTCGGCCAGCGTCGATTTGCCGTGGTCGATGTGCGCGATGATCGCGAAGTTGCGGATGTACGCGGCGTCCATAAGATGAGGGCTAATCTTTGATTTTAGCAGGGGAAGAACTTATTCCCGATTTGAGCTCGCTTGTCAGAAAACGTGACCTTTGACCGTGACTTCGGTCCGGTGGTGAATCTAGGGTGCAGTTGGGCCCGTGGTGTAAATGGAAACACAGCACCTCGCGACGGTAGCAGATGCGGGTTCGAATCCCGTCGGGTCCACGCTTCAGTAATGAGGCTTGGTTCTGTGGGGCGCAGAATGCGAGGATAAGCTCCCTACAAAAGGAACTTGATTCCCAGTGGCCCCGGGTAGATACTGATGTTGTCGCGGGGTGCTGTTTTGCCGAATGTGATGAAGGCCTCGATTAGTCGGGGCCTTTCGCTTTTCTGAGCCCTGTCTGCGCTTACTCCGGTTCGCCTCTTTTAAAATCTCCGCATGGACAAACCATCCTTCCTTGCCATCGACCACGTTCAACTCGCCATGCCCCTAGGCGAGGAAGATCGAGCCCGCACCTTCTATCGTGATCTGCTCGGCATGACCGAAATCGCAAAGCCTCTCGAACTCGCCAAGCGCGGTGGGTGCTGGTTTGAAAGCGGCAACGTGCAAATTCATCTCGGAGTCGAAGTCGATTTTCGCCCCGCGCAAAAAGCTCACCCCGCCTTCCGTTGCGCCAACTACGCCAGCCTTCTCGAACGTCTCCGTAATGCAGGGATCGAAGTTACCGAACCCGGCGACATTCCCGGCATCCAGCGCTGCCACATTCACGATTGTTTCGGAAACCGCATTGAACTGATCTGCGATTAGGGCAGATTCGCAAAGCAGTCCGCAACCACGCTCGTCCTCCGTAGGGAGCGCCGCAATCCATTACAATTCGCACGTATCTTTTTTCAGGGAGAAGCCCCGCATGCGCAGACTATCGGTCGTTCTTCTTTCATGCTCAATGTTCGCCGGCACCGCTTTCGCTCAGACTCTCTCGCCCGAAGTCAAAGCCTTCGTCAAGATCGATTCTCCCATCGTCGCTCTCACCCACGTCCGTGTGATCGATGGCACCGGAGCGCCTGCGCGCGACGACCAAACCATCGTTCTCAGTCACGGAAAAATCGAGTCCATCTCCGACTCCGCATCGGCAACTATCCCGCAGAACAAAGAAATGCAAACACTGGATCTTCACGGCCACACTGTCATCCCCGGCCTCGTTGGCATGCACGATCACATGTTCTATCCCACGGGCAACGGAATTTTTGGCGAGATGGCCTACAGTTTCCCGCGCCTGTATCTCGCCGGAGGCGTCACCACCATCCGCACCACTGGCGCGCTTGAGCCTTACACCGATCTCGAACTCAAGAAGAAAATCGATGCCGGCGAAACGCCCGGCCCGCACATCCACGTCACTGGACCGTATCTCGAAGGCGCCGGATCGTGGGCTTTGCAAATGCACCAGCTCACCGGCGCCGAAGACGCTACCAGGACCGTGAATTTCTGGCTCGATCAGGGCGTCGACAATTTCAAAGCTTACATGTTCATCACTCCGGATGAACTCGCTGCGGCCATCGCAGCCGCCCACAAGCGCGGCGCAAAAGTTACCGGACATCTATGCTCGATCGGTTTTCGCCAGGCCGCTGCGCTCGGCATCGACGATCTTGAACACGGAATGTTTGTCGATAGCGAATGGATTTCCGTCAGCAAACCCGGCGTCTGTGGTCAAAAGCCCCAGGACGTCGAGCAGATGGCCAAGCTCGATATCCAAACTGGCCCGATCCACGAAATGATCGAAGATCTCATTCAGCATCACGTCGCCGTCACCTCCACACTGCCCGTCTTCGAGATGTTTGTGCCGGGCCGTCCCGAGCTTCAGAAGCGGGTCTATGATGCTCTTTCTTGCGACGCCCGCGCCGCGTTTCTCGCTAACAAAGTGCGCGCCGCCGATGCAATCCGCACTAAACAGGTCTATGGCACTGACGTTTCTCCCTGGCCAGCCGCATTCAAAAAAGAAATGGAATTCGAATACGCCTTCTCGAAAGCCGGAGGTCTGTTGCTCGCCGGCCTCGATCCCACCGGCATGGGCGGCGTCATCGCCGGATTCGGCGACCAGCGCGAGGTCGAATTATTAGTCGAAGCCGGCTTCACGCCGCTCGAAGCAATTCACATCGCGACATTCAATGGTGCGCAGTTTCTCGGCGAAGCCGATAAAATCGGAACCATCGCCGTTGGCAAGCAAGCTGATCTGGTCGTCGTCAAGGGCGATCCTTCGAAAAAGATCGAAGACATTGAAAACGTCGAAACCGTTTTCAAAGACGGCGTCGGCTATGATTCGGCGAAACTGATCGAATCCGTCCGCGGCATGGTCGGCAGCCGTTGATCTTGCCCAGCAGACCACGCCCATCCCAATGCTGATTCTCGCCTCCGCCTCGCCGCGCCGCCAGGAGTTGCTTCGCAACGCTGGCATTCCATTCATCGTTCAGCCCGCGGATATCGACGAAAACCCATTGCCCGGCGAATCAGCGCAAGCCTGCGCCGAGCGCCTGGCGCGGGAAAAAGCCCTCGCCATCCGCAAACATCATCCGGAAGATTTCGTCCTCGGCGCCGACACCATCGTCGTCATCGATAACCTCATTCTCGGCAAGCCGAACGATGCGCAGGATGCCGCCCGCATGTTGCGCTTACTCTCCGGTCGGCAGCACTCGGTGATTACCGGAGTCTGTCTCCTCGGCCCGGCTTTTGAAGGCGCTTCCTCAGAAACGACGCTCGTAACCGTGTCGGAAATCTCCGACGACGAAATTCGCGACTACGTCGCCACCGGAGAACCGATGGATAAAGCCGGAGCCTACGCCATTCAGGGCATCGCCTCACGCTGGATTCCGCGCATCGAAGGCGATTATCCGAACGTGGTCGGCCTTCCCATCGCCCTGGTTTACTCGATGTTGCGCAAAAGCGCGGCGCTCTGATTGCGACTGTTTCTTTTACCGCCCGTCGCTTCCACTAGAGTCCTTGCTTTCGTTAATCACAACCCACTTCACACGAATACTTACCCGCTAACGCAGCCCGCGGGGTAAGTACTTTCGTGCCTCGAATCCGGCACCACAGTTGCCGATCTCTCCCTAGGCGCGGGGAAGCGCCTTGCATTTCTTAAGAGTTGCTAACTTTTGCCCGGCCCGGCAAGGGAGACGCTCGCCATGAGTCGTACCGCATTTGTATGTTTCTTGCTTCCGCTGTTATCAGCGGCAGTCCTGTTACTTGGCCTGGCAGGATGTGCCGGCTTCAGCTCCGGCGGGACTTCTGACCCATCCGCAACCTTGCTCGGAAAATTCCAGCACGTGGTCATTATTTTTCAGGAAAACCGCACGCCGGATAACTTGTTTCACGATCCGGTGCTGATCGCCAGAGGCGCAGATATCGCCAGCAACGGAGTCAACTCTTCCGGCGAAATTGTTCCGCTCAGCCCAATCCCGCTTGGCATTAATTACGATCTCGATCACTTACACTCTGGATTCATCTTCATGTATGACGCGGGAAAGATGGACGGCGCAGACCAGGTTCCTGTCATCTATTGTGCTGACATGCCGACTTGCCCGCCTCCGAATGCTCCGTTCAAGTACGTGCAGGCTTCCGACGTCCAGCCATATTTTCAACTTGCAGAACAATACGTGTTTGGCGATCGCATGTTTCAGACCAACCAGGGACCCAGTTTTCCCGCACATCAGTTCATTCTTTCGGGAACATCGGCGCCCACCGCAACCAGCAATCTGTTCGCAGCGGAGAATCCTCTTATCGGCACGGCAGACGCGCCGGCAGGCTGCGCCGCTCCTCCCTCAGCTACAGTCCAATTGATCGATCCAAGCGGCAACGAATCGCAGACAATGTATCCTTGCTTCGAGCACCCCACTCTGGCTGACGAGCTTGACGCCGCAACGCTGTCCTGGCGCTATTATGCGCCCACGGCGGGTTCCATATGGACGGCTCCCAACGCGATCCAGCACCTCTGCGGACCCAATGCTATGCCGCCTAATGCAACCAGTTGCGAAGGTTCGGACTGGCTGAAGAATGTCATCCTCTATACAACCCAGAATCCAGCGCCCATCTTGACTGACATTGTGAACAGCCAGCTCGCTGCCGTTAGTTGGGTTATGCCGGCGGGTCAGAATTCCGATCATGCGGGCTCTCCGGGTAACACTGGCGGGCCTTCCTGGGTCGCTTCCATCGTGAATGCTATTGGATCCAGCCAATATTGGTCGAACACTGCAATCATCATTACTTGGGACGATTGGGGTGGTTGGTACGATCACGTTCCGCCGCCTCAAGTAATCGCCGATGGCAAAAGCTGGGGTTCCGGCTACGTCTATGGTTTTCGAGTACCACTGATCGTAGTCTCTCCCTATGCGAAGCCAGGTTACATCTCACATTTCAACCATGATTTCGGCAGCATTTTAAATTTTGTCGAGCAGAACTTCGGACTGGGTTCGCTGGGCTATGCCGATGCCCATGCCGACAATCTCGCCGACTGTTTCAGCTTCAGCCAGACTCCACTACAGTTTCGGACCATTCAGGCGCCACTCGATGCAAACTACTTTCTCAACGATCACAGGCAGCCGATGAGCCCGGATAACGAGTAAGAAGCAGTAGGGGCGCAAATCCGTGGAGTCTGCGGGATGCCTTGGGTGGAGTCTGCGAGGAATCGTTCTTGCTGAACCTCAAAACGGGTTGAGCGATGTTCGATTGTGTTCGCGAGCTTACGATAGATAGGTCGTCGATTTGCCTTACGACTTCTTCTCTTCTTCCTTCTTCTTTTCTTCCGGATCTTTCATCGCCGCCTTGAAGTTACGGATGCCTTCGCCCAGACCCTTGCCTACCGCGGCAAATTTAGTAGTCCCGAATAGCAGAAGAGCGATTGCGATCACCAACAACCAATGCCAGGGCGACATCTCCCCCATAACTCCTCCGTTTCGGCCTCAGCATTTGCGATTGCAAGCTCTCTGAATCGGCCGAACTTCCTACAAAAAGTTTAGGCTCATGCCCGCAGCTGAGTCAAAGTGAGCTCCGGAGCAGAATCCCAGCCGCCTATTCCATCTCCTCTTTCGTCGGGTTGTAGAAAAAACGGAAGCGCAGCGCGAGATATTGTCCCTTGAACTCGCTCGGCAACGGGGGAAACGGGTCCGAGCCCTTGATGCTCCCATATGCCGGCCGGTCGAGTGCGACGTCGTTCGATGACATTACGATTCTCAGCCCCTGCACGCTGCCATCTTTCATGATGGCAAACTCGATCACCAGATTCCCATGCTTCATCTGCGCAGATTCTGGAATCAGCATATACCAGTTCTGCCGCACGTCCTGCAGCACACGCTGCAGATACGGGCCGAAATCGACTCCCTGGGTGTCGCTGAGAATCTCCAGATTTCCCACCTGCCGCCCGCGTGCGCCGGTGCCTAATCCAAAGTCTCCACCGTCGCCGGCGGCCCCGCTTGCGCGTCCCGCCGCGGCCGCTCGCGCCGCTTGCTGCACCGCCGCCCCTGCCGACATCGATCCCGCATACTTGCTGAACTCATTGGCGATGTCCGGTTTCGGCAACTGCAGTTGCGCCGTCTGCTGCGTCTCCTGGGGCGGTGGCTGCGGCCGCTGTTGCGGCGGGCTCTGTGACACCTGTGGAGGTGATTGCGACTGCTGGCCTGCTGCGGGTGCGTTCATGCCCGACCTTCCCGGCGGCGGGGTCAGAATTCTTCTCAACTCCTTGGGATCCAGTTCCGGGTGCCGCGACATCGCAATCCGGTCCTTATCGGAAAGCACGTTCGTCGCCCGGTGCGGCGCTTTCTGCAGATCCGGCGGCAAATCAAGAAACGTCACGTCTTTGTCCGCGGAAAGAGGGCGCGCGACCGCCACTACTGAATGCATCCACGGGAACCACTTTGCCAGCCTCTCAGAATTCACCAGCAGAATGATCAGAACCAGGTGAACGATGATCGAAATCCACGCCGCTTCCCGCCGGCGCGAGCGCGCCAGGTCGTCCTGCAACTGAATGAGCAGATGCGGCACTCGCGCATCGTCATCCAGCTCTTTGTAGGCGGTTTCCCATCCCTCGCGGTCGTAGAGGCCGAGTTGCTCGGGCTGCGTTTTTTCGGGCGCGACCGGGTCCTGGAATGGAATTTGAGTAATAGGCATGAACTAAGTTTCTGACCCGGCCCTGTCCCTTAGACACACAACCACAGTGCAGCGTTGCATCCGCCTTCAACCAGCCTACCCCACGGAACCGGAGCGGCCAAGCTTGTTTTATTTTCGCATCTTTCTTCGCGTTCTGCTTACTGACCAACGGGATACGGCTTGCGTGTGTAAACAATTGTAAAAAGGCATCTTAGTTTTGCGAAGAAGGCTCGTGTCGCATCGCCCCCCGACCCTTGCGCCGCGCACGCCGCAATTTTTATCTTGGCCTCACCCCACGCGGATTTGTAGCATACCTGTTTCGCTAGCGGATTAGACGCAACGGTTTGTCGCGGCACTTCACCCGCGTCATGATTTTGGCAACCCGCGAATGAGCGCCAAGTTTCAATGAGACGGAGAATTAAGAGGAGGGGGCGTGGAACTCGTACTGTTTGAAGATGTGGACGGTATGGAAGTCTATGTAAATCCTGAACGGGTTATTTGGGTCAGAGAATACCCAACCGGAACTACGGTGATCAGCTGCGGCCACGATGATAAGTTCGCCGTGCGTCTGGCTCCGGCCCAGGCCGTTGCCGCCCTGGGTAAGGCGATCCGATGAAGTGCCAGCCTGAAACACTGAGGGTCATTCGCCGGCGCTTAAAATCCGGTGCAAAATGACGGAGCGCAAGAGAATTGGCATAAGAAGAACGGCTCTGCCGGGGGCAGCGCCGTTCTTTCACAAACACCACCAAACCACATCCCACGATTTTTGTTGAAATCGCGGGTACGCACGCATCAGGGTTTCCTACTGCCCTCTGGCCGCCTGAATCGCCAGGTTCAGTTCGCCCTCTGCCTGCCGCAGATGTCCTTTTGCAGCCTCGGCATGGCCTCCCATCTGATAATTGTTGGCTGCTTGAATATTTTCTATCTCATGGATGGATTCGTGCACGTGGTCACGCACCTTCTCGATGTCATGCCAGTCATGAACTCTTTGGGCAATCGCAACCCCGCCCGCAAACGACAGGCACGAAGAAATAACAGCAATGGCAATCGATTTCTTCATCATTTTCCTCTCGGTGTTGCGGACTTTAATCTCGACACGCCCAAATTGTCCACAACATCCGCGAAACTATAAACCGGCGCTCATAATGAAACAAGTCCAATTCGAGTGTCTTCCGCTCAAAAGTGCAATACGCAGCGG
>JASHTD010000308.1 GCA_030040725.1 Candidatus Sulfotelmatobacter sp.
ACCTCACAATGCCTCACTGGAGTTCACTTTCTATGATGGCCAGCAGTTCCCTGCTGAGTACAAGGGTGACATTTTCGCCTCGGAGCATGGTTCATGGAACCGATCGGTCCGGGCTGGCTATGAAGTGATTCGCATCCCGCGGCATCAGACCGGTAAGGCTTCTGGTGAGTACGAAGATTTTGTCACTGGATTCGTACTGCCAGACGGCAAAGTGTGGGGACGGCCGGTGGGCATGGCCGTTATGGCCGATGGCTCTCTGCTGGTGAGCGACGACGGGTCGAATTCTATCTGGAGGGTGAGCTACGTAGGGAAATAAGCGGCACTCTGGCCACGCAAGATGTCGGGAACAATAGAGTTCGAATCAACAATTAAGTGTGGTTTCAACAATCAAAGTCCAGGAAGAACTAAGGTGGCTGCCGAAATACGCTACGCACCGTCGGCGAACTGATCAACCGTTAGTTGGCTTTTTTCATTTTCGATCCACCGCGAATGAACCTGTAGGAATAGTTCCCCTCTGCTGTTCAACGGCGGAGGTGTATCGGGTCTGTTTTCGCCGCGTATATAACGCGATGAAAGACAGGCAATAAATTCCAATCGTAATCGGCAGCAGTGCGCGCATTCCGAACCGCAGCGAAAGATTTTCCAGCAACCCTCCCACCACCGCGCCTAACACATTCGATCCCAGCGCGGCGCCCGGCATCAGTTCGTCGCGAAATTCCAGAGAAAACAATAGCCCTGCAAAAACCACCGGCACAGAGAAGACAACCGCAACTACCGTTCCCACCAGCGCCGGAGACCCCGGGAGCCGGCTGAATGGCACAAGATATGCGATGAAAAGCCCCGCCAGAAGCGGCAGAACAATCCAGACCCTCGACAACTTTTTCGGAAAGTACTCGACTGCCCAGTTGGCGATCAGCAATGCCGTCAGCATCGCGGAAATGACGATTCCATTGACCTGCCAGGTTGTGCCAAAGTACAAAGCCAATCGGCTAACCCCCTGTGTCTCCAGCAGCATGAAACCTGCGCCCATCATGAAGTAAAACAGCGAGGGAACCTGCCTTCGCGCTCCGGGAATCGTCCAATAAAGTCCCAGCGTGAGGAATAAAACCAGCACTCCAATGGAAAGGTATGCCCGTGGAATTGCCCGGTCGCGCTGATACAGGTAGGGCCAGTCATCGGTGGTCATCGGCACGTCGCTCTTGTCGGGACTCACGCGACTCCGGGACACGAAATCTGACAGGCTCCGGTCCGAGTTCAGCGCTTGTTCAATGCGATCCGAGGGCGACGCCGCAAAACACATCGCATGATACGTAAAGCTGGAGTTTGCCAGAAAAATTAATGGGGCCTTGCCGAAAATCTGGCGAAACATCTCGTTGAAACGATCGCCAACCCACGGACGATCCACAACGAATTTCACAAAAAGAACCCCGTCGGGCTGCAGATGTTCTCGTGCTTCGCGCAATGACTCCAGGGTGTAGACGAAATTGTCGATCCGCATATTCGAGTAATCCGAAAGCTGAGTATGCGAATCAAGCAATGCAAAAAGTATCAGATCGTAACGCTTGGAGGTTCGCTTGAGGAACGCACGGGCGTCGGTGAGATGCACTGAGACGCGGCTCGAATCGTACGGGTGTTCAGGGTGCTCACGCTTCCCCAACGCGAGAATCGCTGGATCAATCTCAACCGCATCGATCGCGGAGCTCCCATGCCGCAAAGCTGCCGCGACGTCATCGCCCGTTCCCGATCCAACCACCAGCACTTTCGGCGCACTCTGCGGAAAACGAAAGGGCACGTTGTAAGGATTTTCTTCTGGAGGTTCTTGCAGCAGCTTCGGGTGACGGCTCAGGAAATTGGCCGACAGGTTCACGATCGATTGATAGCCGGTATGGTTTACTTCCAGAAAACCTGCGACAAAATCACCATTGAGCGCGTAGACTCTCGTGTATTCGATCTCATGGTAAGGCGTCCAGATGGTGTAATGATCGGGGCTCGCTGGATCGTATAAAAGAAAAAACAGAGGTACCAATAAGGCCAGCAATAAGATTCGATCTTTGCCGCGAGTCTGCAGCAGGGCAAACCCTGCCAGGACCGCCCCCAGCCAGACCCACGGCGGCAGCATCATCCGGCCCACCATCAGGAATGTCAGGATTCCCGCGAGACTACCAGCGAGATTCCACGAGTAGCTGATCAACGGACTCGTCCCCAAATCCATCTGCCGGCCAACAAGCTGTCCAAGAGGAATAAATATCCAGACCAGCAGTAGAAAGAGGATCAACGCAAGAAGAAGGATCGAAGTAAAATCGATCCAGTTGCGCACTGCTGACGTCGCCCAGATCAGCATGTCAGAGCCTGATCCCAAGGCTTGCGAAATTCCGTCGAGCACTTTGCCGCTATGCCACGGCAGTCGAACTACCAGCAACAACCCCATCAGCGCTGTAACACTTCGCGCCCAACGGATCGGCTGAGCGGCCAGCGTGCACCCCAGACCAAATCCAACGAAGCACAGCAGCAGTGCCAGATTTTTAAAATACGCAAAAATGTGGACTTCGACCGCGATCCATCGTATAAACGCCAACTCAGCGAACAGCGTCAGGAAGCTGGCCAGAAAAAGTTGATGAGGGCGCCACAAAGAAGATCGATCGGCCGGCTGCAAAAAACCGCCGCCTCGTCGTCGCGCCATTACCATCAACAATCGAACCAGCAACAGGGTTGCGAGAGCGGTTGCAAACGCGATAACGCGGGGTTCCATGGAAACCCAATAGTACATGCAACGCGCGCCCACAGGATGTCACCCTTGCGTGATTTCGCGGGGAGCGCAGGTACCACCCAGTCGCGCCGTTTGCGACGAGAGCCTTCTTGAGAGCAGATCGAAAGATGTCGACTGGTTGAAACTCCGGGCAGCATCGGTCTCTGGATTGTTCAGAGGAAGGTAGTCACAGCAGATGGGATGAGTACTGCAAGCCTGAAAGTGGCCCCGCTAGTTCTCATGGAGATGGAGCGCAGGACAGAGGCACCGCAGCTAAACCATAGGAGAAATGGTGGGCGCTATAGGATTCGAACCTATGACTTCCACCGTGTGAAGATGGCACTCTACCGCTGAGTTAAGCGCCCACGTGCGTGCGGCAAGTTCCTCATTATACACAAGTTCCTAACAGACGTGAGTGTTGTGGTCGCGGTGATTCAGGAAAAAGCTGAGGGACACCCATAGCTTCAGAATGCAACATCCGACATCAAGAAAACTGTTGACCTCTTTCATGATTCCGGGTAGAGTGATTCGTTCCACGGGATTCGGGACTTCCTATCCTGCTCGAAGGCGATCTCGGCCAGTCAGCCCAAATCAGGAAATATGAGCATCTTAGGGGTCCAGTTGCGCATCTATTCTGTAGGGATTTGCGCTTAACTCCTTTAAAACCTTACATGTGAATGATA
>JASHTD010000426.1 GCA_030040725.1 Candidatus Sulfotelmatobacter sp.
CGCTTCGCCCCCGCTCGAACCGCCAGCGGTATATGAGAGGTCCCAGGGATTGTTGGTGGGACCATAAAGAACATTATCTGTCTCCCATGCCATCAGTAGTTCGGGTGCGTTGGTTGTGCCCAAAATGATTGCTCCGGCATTCTTTATCCGTTGGACAAGCGGCGCATCTTCATGGGCAACGAATCCGGCTCGCAGGCGGCTGCCTGCCTCGCATCGCAGGCCGGCGACACTGATTGAGCTCTTAATGCTCAGCGGAACTCCCTGCAGAGGGCCGGTGATCTCGCCTCGCATGATGCTAGCTTCGGCCTCGCGTGCGGCCCGACGCGCACGATCAGCGTCGATCTCAACAAAAGCGTTCAGCTTTGGATTGAGTCGATCAATCAGGGCCAGATGCGCGTTCAGCAGTTCGACCGGGGAAATTTTCTTGCTGCGGACGTGCTCCGCCATAGCAGCCGCAGAAAGAAAAGTTAAGTCGCTCATGACTTCCTGCCCTGCATGGCGCGATCGAGCATGCGTTTCTCGTCATTGGTCACCGAGCGATACTCGCCTTTACCCAGATTACCCAGCAACAGCGGGCCAATTGCCACGCGCACCAGGCGCAAAACCTCAACGCCCATCGACTCCATCATGCGGCGAATTTGCCGGTTCCTGCCTTCATCGAGAACGATCTCCAGCCAGCAATTTTTATTCCCGGCTCGCAGCCGTCGGACTCGTTTGGCTCGCAGCAACATTCCCTCTCTTGTTTCAACCCCACGAAGCAGGGTTTGAAGGAATTCCTCGCTTGCGACGGTCGCAATTTGAACATGGTAAGTCTTATCCAGATGCGTTTCCGGTGCGGTGATCCTGGCGGCCCATTCGGAATCGTTAGTCAGCAGAAGCAAGCCTTCACTCGCCTGATCCAGACGGCCTACCGGAGCAATCCAGAGTTCAGCTTCTTTTTCTTCGTTCGAGCTCACTCCTGCATCTTTATTCGAACTCTTTCCAGCCAACGAATGCTTCTTCAAAACTGTGTAAATCGTTTCCCTGCGCTTTTCATCCGAGGCCGTCGTTATTACTCCGCGAGGTTTGTTCAGCATGAGGTAAATTCTTTTCTGTTGCCGGATCGGCTTTCCATCAACGGCGATTTCGTTGCGAGAATCGGAAACGGGAGTCTCCGGATTGCGGCAGATCTTTCCGTCGAGACTCACGCGGCCGGCTTGAATCAGGTCCGCAGCTCGGGACCGTGAGCAGTAGCCCAGCTTTGACAAAGTGCGTGCCAGCCCGAATTTTGGTTGTGCCTTTTCTCGCACCATTTCATGCTAACCGAATCGTTGAAGACTGAAACACGATAGCTCTCCTCGCGAAGCCACGAGGGCTCCATCTGCGCTACGATATTCATATAAACCTAGTGAAGGAACATCATCATGGCTCACCAACATCCTCCGCGCTTTTTGAAAATTGTGGACGACGCCAGGACACGCATTCGCGAAACCAACGTCGACGAAGTAAGAAAGAGAATAGATCGAGGCGATAAATTTATTTTGGTCGACGTGCGTGAAGAGAGTGAATTTGCAAAAGACCATTTACCGGGCTCAATTCATCTGGGCAAAGGCGTAATCGAACGTGACATCGAAGCTCGTGTGCCCGACCTCAATGCCGAGATGGTGCTTTACTGCGGCGGCGGATTTCGCTCGGCATTGGCGGCCGATAATTTACAGAAAATGGGTTACAAGAATGTAATTTCGATGGACGGCGGAATTCGGGGATGGCGAGAGAAGGGCTATCCGCTCACGAAAGAATAATCCTGCGCATAAGTGCGTTAGGTCACGTGCAACTTTTTCTGCATTTCTTCCAACGTAAGGCCCTTGGTTTCGGGATAAACGAACAACACAACAAAGAATTGCAGCACCATCATTGCCGAGAAGAACATGAACGGAATCGATTTCGACCGTGCGGCCAGCGCGGGAAAGGCAAATGAAATCGCTGCGTTCATCAACCAGTGTGAGAGGCTTCCCAGGCTTTGCCCCTTGGCGCGCACGCGGTTGGGAAATACTTCGCTGATGTAGACCCAAATCACCGATCCCTGCGAGAACGCGAAACTCGCAATAAACCCCACGAGCAGCCAGAGAAGAAGTCCCTGGTTTTTGTTGGCGGAGAAAATTGCCGCCACGCCGCCAAGGCAAGCCGCCGTTCCGACCGCACCGACAAGCAGCATTTTCTTGCGGCCAACTTTATCGATGACCGAAACGGCGATCATGGTGAAGATGAGATTGGTGAGGCCAACGACCACGGCCTGGAGGTCGCCCGAAACCTTGCTGAAGCCTGCAAAAGCAAAAATATCGTTGAGGTAATAAAGAATGGCATTGATTCCCGAGAGCTGATTGAACATGCCGATGGTGACGGCCAGGAAAATCGGAAAGCGATACTTCCTCGAGAACAGTGGTTCATCTGCATGGCCATGTTCGGCATCGATCGATTCAACGATGTCCTGCAGTTCCCTCTCGTAATTCGTCTCCCCGGTGAGCCGGAGAATTTCTCTGGCCTCCTCAATTTGCCGTCTCTTGACCAGCCAGCGCGGGCTCCGGGGAATCGCAAAGAGAAGCGCGCAAAAAAGCGCCGCCGGAAATGCGGCCACCCCGAACTTCCATCGCCAATCCGCGTCAAGACTGAAATGCTGAAGGCCCACCAGAAAATTCGAAAGATAAGCCAGAAGAATTCCGCCGACCACATTGAATTGAAAAACACCCACCAGACGCCCGCGCCAGCTCGCGGGTGCAATCTCGGCGATGTACATCGGCCCAAGTACGGACGACCCCCCAATGCCCAAGCCGCCAATAAAGCGGAAGAGAACCAGGGCCGACCAGTTCCATGCGAATGCGCAACCCAGTGCCGAAACGATGTAAAGAACGGCCATCACCCGCAGACTGTCGCGGCGCCCATATTTATCGCCGGGAATTCCGGCCAGCATGGCGCCGAGAATCGTCCCGATTAGCGCCGCCGACACAGTCACGCCGAGCAGATCTGGAGTGAGATGGTAAACCTGAGTAAGATCGCTGGTTGTACCTGAGATGACAGCGGTATCGAAGCCGAAAAGCAGGCCTCCGAGCGCGGCCACAACGGTGCTCTTTAGCAGATAAGCGTTTGGTTTCATTGATTACTTCACGTATTTCCTTGCCTCACGATCACTTATTTGCACTATCGTTGTATCGCGCTGGAGATGGCAGCCCAACTTTGGTTTGGATCCCCTCGCCTTCGACAATCGTATAAATGAAATCCGCCGGCACATCGCGGAGGATCTCAGTCCCCCCATTTGGCCAGCGAATAATGACTTCGCGCATCGAAGTGTTTGCCGCCAATCCAAAATGCAGTCGCAAATCGTTCTGCGAAAGATAACTCGCCCCGCCACGCACTTCGCTGAATTGCACTAATGTACCAGCCTTCACGGTAACGCGCGCGCCGATTGCGGCCTTGTTGCTTCTTGTTCCTACCAGCTTGAACAAAACCCGATGATTGCCGCTGACTGTGCGATTGATCAGCAGTGACGGGGGCTCGCCGACGTTGAGCACGACAATATCGACATTCCCGTCGTTATTAATATCTCCAAAAGCAGCTCCCCGCCGCGACTGCGCAGGCATGTTCGCCAACCTGTCCGAAAGATTCTCAAATGTGCCGTCACGATGATTGTGAAATAGCAACATCGGCTGGCGGTAAGGCGCAGCGTCGGGCACCGCATCGGCCTGCGGATACACATGGCCGTTGGCGATGAACAGATCGAGCCATCCATCATTGTCCATATCGAAAAACGCTGTTCCCCAACTCACATACGGATACGTCGGTTTCAGCAAGTTCGAGCGGATACTCACATCGGCAAAGTTTTGCCCATCCAGATTGTGATAGAGAGTCGAGCCTTGCTCAACGAAGTTTGTCACGATCATCGACACGCGGCCTTCGTGAAGATAGTCGCCCCAATCGACCCCCATTGACCCTTGCTCCAGACCGTCGCCGCTTAGTGCAACCCCGGCCAGCAATCCCACATCTTCGAACGTTCCGTCATGTTTGTTGTGATAAAGAAAATTGGGTCCGGTGTCGTTGGCCACATAAAGGTCAGGCCAGCCATCGTTATCGAAGTCGCCCCAGGTAGCTCCTAATCCGTAGTAATGATGAGGATTGTCGACGCCGGCCTTTTTCGACACTTCCTCGAAGGTGCCGTCGCCCTTGTTGTGAAACAGCAGATCGGATTCGCCCGACATGCCCCACGGACCGCACTGAACCCGCACTCCCTTGAAGCGGCAAAATCGGGGATCGTTGCCGAACTGTGGCAGATCATTCATATCGACGTGGACGTAACGCGATACGAAAAGATCGACTTTGCCATCGCGATCATAATCGGCCCATGCCGCTCCCGTGCTGAATCCGCCCGCCGCAACGCCGGCCTTGTCAGTTACATCTTCAAATCTGCAATTGCCCAGGTTGTGGTAGAGCGCATTGCCGCCATAACCAGTCACGTAAATATCCGGCAAGCCGTCGTTATCGTAGTCAGCGACAGCCACGCCCATGCCCCAACCCTTTCGCGTAAGGCCCGCGGACTTGGTGATATCAGTGAACTTGATCTTGTCAGCGGTTGAGTTCGCGTCCTGGTGGTAGAGCGTAATCATCGGATCGCCGCCGTTGCGGTATCGCTCCACAGTCGATCCGTTGACGGTAATGATGTCGAGCTTGCCGTCATTGTCGCAGTCGATCAGCCCCACGCCGCCGCTCATCG